>NZ_BAACAP010000243.1:0-135136 GCF_045865695.1 Scytonema hankhaensis NUACC26 | reverse complement strand
TATTGCCTTCACCGTTCAGGGAAACCAACTGTCTATTGGTAGTACCGAATTAGGTGATGTTAGAGTTGCACAATCTTGTTAGAGATGTGAGACTTAAAAGTAGCACTAACAGTTAGAACAAAGAGAAAAACAGATGACCCAAATTGAGTTAAACTAGTGCGGTCTGTGCTGGCTCTGTCAGATTTGCTCCCCTCACGCTACAGCGTTTCGCTATCGTGACTGTTGATGAAAACTGAGTGTTTTTTTAACCCGTAAAACAAACAGCACCTGAATAGCTACTTTAATTGAATGCTAGGTTCAGAACGCAAGCCTATTAGCAAGTAGATAAAAGAACAGTTAACATCGCTGTTTTTTCAACAACTGCGATAGAGAGGCTCTGCTACATTAGCGGAGCGACTCTGAAAGAGCTAGCATAGATCGCACGCGATTTGGTGAAAAGATTCCCAAAGCTAGATAGCTAAGGGACTTTATACCATATGGCAAAAATAGTTTCACCAATTCTGATTCTGAGTAATTAAAAATCAAAATCTGATTTTCAATTTGGCTAGAGAGAGAAGAGAGAGAACTAACTTGTAGTTTGTGCAGCCAGCATTTGCTTGAGTTTTTCCAACTGATTAGCCCAGCGAGGATCTGGACGAATAGTGTCATCTGTGTTTCCAGATGCTGTAGTAGGAACACTCTCTCTAGAACCGCCACGACGGGATTTCTTAGAGCTTTTTTCTCTACGGTTACCGCCCTCTTTTTGTACGGGGGCTGCATGGCTACTTCCACCTTGACTTGGTGCTTTAGCCGCACTTGGTTGCTCTTCTCCACCTTCTTCTCCACCCTTAGTTCGAGGTAGAGCTTTCTCTAGCTTGATAGCGGATTCTTTGAACAAGAAACCATTGTATTTTTCAATAATTTGGTCTGCTTGCTCGTCATTATTTACAGTTAGAAAACCAAAACCTCGGCATTTGCCAGTTTTACGGTCTTTAATTAGCTTAGTCGTGACAGCATCACCTTCAGCTGCAAAAACTGATTGTAATTCTTGACGATCTATTTCTTCTTTTGGCAAATTACCTATGTATAGGCGAACGGACATGAAACATACCTCCAGATTTGACATTTGAATGAACGCGACCGGGCAAAAAACAGGGGCTGGTTTGCGGATGATGCAGCGATCCTATCCACTAACATTGCCACAAACCAACCTTTTTACTCCAAACTATTAACAATACAATAGAGTTTTTCACCAAAATCGAGCTTCTTTAATACGAGAGCGTACACAACGCCAATAACACCTTTAGTCTAAAAATTTTGAATTTTACAGAGTACAGCTGCCACTGGACTTCTTCGTTACCTTTTTATTTCCGAAGAATGCAACACCATTCCCTACATTATCATGCTATTTTACACGTAGCTAGTTCAAGATACACATTTCCAGCGAGCGCATAATTGCATAGTAGCATAAAATACATTTTTTCTTCTACTATTTTTGGTTTTTGAAACAAAAACCAGCCAATGGCTGGCTGATTTTGTGCTGTGTTGGGAAAAAAAAGGGAATAGCTCGGCGCTTTACAGCCACATAGGTAACTAAGTAGGATACTAAGTTTGCCCGTTGCAACTGCTTTTGTTAATAAATGTAACATTTCTCCAAACTTTTCGCAACTTTTCTTTACACTGATCGCCGGTCACTGGTCACTGGTCACTGATTAACCCTTAAATAGCACGTAGACTCCCCAAGCGTTAAGAGCAATAGCCAGAATTATAGAGCAAATAGGATGATAGCTATTGACAATTTTGCCACTTTGAGTTGTCAAAGTCTGAATATCTATCCAAGGTAATGCTCCTTTTCTCAACCAACCCGTAACGCTAATCCTACGTCCAATTAAGTCTTGAGTATGAAGTTCTTCCCCAACTTGAGGAAGGTGATGTAATTTTACGAGACTTGTGCTAGTTTGCAGTATTAAATCTTGCCCTAAGAAGTTACCAATACCTCGACGTCCCAAAAGCTTACCAACAAGGCGTACCGGAGTACTATCCACAGGAAGACTAGCGGGATTAGCAAGTAAAATCGGGAGTCGGTTATCAGTTTGCGCGGTTACAGACTCAATATCGGGAAAAAAAGTGTTTATCCGCATTAAAATGCCTATACCAATGCAAATTAGCAAACAACCCGTTACATAAGAGGTATTGTCATAGATCCACTTTAAGTTTAAAAACTTGAGGGCATAAGCAGTTTGCCAAACTATCCAAATGAGAAAGGCAAATACAATACCTCCAGGAATTCCCAAAAAAGGCGCAATTTGAAAAAGAAAGGATTGGCGCTTGACTCTTAAAGGCTTTTGGTTTTCTATATTTAGTTCTGTTTCTAAACGTAAAAGACGAGCAATTGATGTTAATTGTTGTAAGCGATCGCCCATCAAAGGATGTGTTTTATTAAAAATAAACCACCATCGATAAGGATTAAGAGTATCCCACATTAAAAAGGATTCAAAAGTTGTGTGAGGAGCAATACTTCCCAAGCAAATACTTTGTTGATAGCCGACTGGTGCCATTATATTTAAGCTTTCTAATTGCCAACAAGTCTGTTCTTGTTTTTGAATATCGCTAGCAATTCCAATGGCAATTTTGAGTAATCCACGGACAAGACCATTAGGGTTACCTGTAATGTCAACAGCAATGCGATCGCTATAATAGTGACGAAGCTGAGACAACCACAAAGAAGTTCCAGTTAACAAATACCAAATCCCATAGGCAAAGCTCGACACATAAGCCAAAATCACTCGGAAAAATTTTATTTGTCTCTTATCTCCCCCGATCGCAATTTGTTGGTAGAGTAGATAAAAAGGAATTGTCACTAATAATACTAAAGACATCACAACAAAATCCCAATGAGCAATATGCCCGAGCGAGCGTGCGTAAATAGTCGCAATTTCATCCTCAGCTAATTGCTCTAACAACCCCTGACTGACAACAATTCGAGCAGTGCGGCGTAAACTTCCGTATGCGATCGCTATAGGAGCAGATAGAGGTAAAATACCCATTTTGGGAAACTGCCAGCCTTGCTGCTGACAGTACCGTTGCAGCACGCGAACAGCTTCTGGACTGTGTTTATTTAAAGCATCTTTGTTCAATTCTCTTTGGCTATAAAATTTTGTTAAAAGTCCATCTAGTAACCAAGGTGATAAACCCATTAAAACGAACAAGGTTAAGAGTAGAAAAAGTGTAGGATCTGCATATAACAATTGTATTGGCTCAAGGTAGGGTAGGTTCATCAACGTATTGTTGATAAAATGCATCGCAAATATCAACAATTCCCGCATTATCCAAAATAAAGCAATAAATGTTCCAGCTTGCAGCAATCGAAAGGGAATTAAATTCAGCTTTTGTAAAGGTTGCCAAGACTTCGCTCTTGGTGACTGTTTCCAATATACGGTTAGTGGTTTTGTTGACTCTCTAACAGCCACAGGAGGAGGGGCTGGGGGAGAGGTAGCAGGGGAAGAAATTTCACTTGGTTCTCGTGTTACCTTGTCCCCTTGTCCAAGACTTGATTTTGTCAGTTGTTTTAAAGTCCGTTGCGCCCACTCTCGGACTTGTGAATTTTGACTTTGAGCGAGCATCTGACAGAGAGTTCGTGCTTCTAGAGCGTTTCCACTGCGCGTGTGTGCTACAACTAACCCTATCTGTGCTTGTAAACCTGCATGACTGTCGCCTTCTCTTGCTGCGACTGCTTTTAAAGTCGCGATCGCACTCTGATAATTTCCTTGCTTCAGGATGTTTAAACCTGCCTCTAAAGACGGTTCAAATTGTGAAGGCATACGAATCCTCTCACTTTTACCTACCTAAGATACCCAGATTAAGACTTTATTCTAACGCTGGTAGGAAAAATAAAAAAAATCTCAGTAGGTAGGGCTATGCCCACCACATAATACTTTTGTACGGCATAGCCCTACCTACTAACAACTAACCCTCAGTAACTTGCTGTGTAGAAAAGACGGGTGCGATCGCACTCAATTTTAAATTAGGATGGTCTTCCAGTAATTGATGGCAATTCCATTCATTACGGAACAGTAACACTGGACGTCCGAAGCTATCTTTAACTGTTGTCGTGTTAAACAAGCGTCCTATTGAGTTGAGTGCTTCCCAACCACCTTCTACCCATCGAGCTACTGAGTAAGGTAGTAATTCTAATATCGTTTCTACTCCGTACTCATTTTGCAAGCGGAATTGCACAACCTCAAATTGCAGTTGACCGACGGCTGCTAGAATTGGATCGCGTTTAGCCTCATCGACTGAGTACATGATTTGTACAGCGCCTTCTTCCCGTAATTCAGAAACGCCTTTCTGAAACTGTTTAAATTTAGAAGGGTTGGGGTTGCGGAGAGTCGCGAATAATTCTGGTGAGAAATATGGAATCCCTTCATATTCCAATTTTTTACCAGTATAAATTGTATCTCCTATGGCAAAAACGCCAGGATTATTCAAGCCAATCACATCGCCTGCATACGCATAATCAATAGATTCTCTTTCTTGAGCGAATAATTTTTGCGGACGAGATAAGCGAATAGTTTTGCCAGTACGGGCGTGATTGACTGTCATGTCTTTTTCAAATTTCCCAGTGCAAACGCGGATAAAGGCAACGCGATCGCGATGTTTCGGATCCATATTCGCTTGCAGTTTAAAAACAAATCCCGTAAATTCTGGATAGGTTGGTGGAATATCACCTACTGTACTGTTATGCGAACCGGGTTTTAGGGCATACTCAAGGAAGGAATTGAGGAACAGTTGTACCCCAAAGTTAGTCATGGCACTACCAAAGAACACTGGTGTCATTTTGCCTTGGTGTACCAATTCCAAATCGAGTTCTGGTCCTACGCCTTCCAATAGTTCTAAATCGTTTTTGAGTTGGTAGTAGAGGTCTTGTTCTAAGAGTTCCTCAATTTTGGCATCACCTAGCTCGACTACTGTATCTACAGCTTCACGACTACCATGAGCGCTTCTTTCAAATAAGTGAATTTGTTTTTGCTGACGGTCAAAAATACCCTTGAAGCGATCGCCCATACCAATTGGCCAGTTAACAGTATACGTCTGCAAGCCTAATTCTTGCTCGATTTCGTCTAACAGTTCCAAAGGCTCTCTTCCCGGACGGTCAAGTTTGTTAACAAATGTAAAGATAGGTATACCACGCATCTTACACACTTCAAACAACTTCCGTGTTTGTGGTTCCAAACCTTTTGCAGCGTCGATTAGCATAACCGCATTATCAGCTGCAGCTAGAGTGCGATAAGTATCTTCACTAAAATCTTGGTGTCCGGGAGTGTCTAACAAATTAATTTGGCAATTGCGGTATTCAAACTGTAAAACTGTAGAGGTGATGGAAATACCCCGTTGTTGTTCCATTGCCATCCAGTCCGATGTTGCCTTGCGCTGTGCTCGTCGTGCTTTGACCGCGCCTGCTTCGTGAATAGCACCTCCGTACAGCAGCAGTTTTTCGGTCAGTGTTGTTTTACCAGCGTCAGGGTGGGAGATAATTGCAAAATTACGGCGACTTTCAACTGCTGTCTGCAGTTCGGGTAAGAGTTCAGTTGACATATGTGTTCAATGCTTGTAATTTAATTTAACTAAACTTTTTCCAACTTTAGCGAGTGTTTTAATATTAAGACAACAATGCTTGTGATAGGGTTTTATATAAGTGTTGAGCAATGGGTTCTAGTTACTGAGTGGAATTTATACATGAAAGCATCAAAACTCATTGCTTGTTCCTTAACGTTAATATCAAGTCTACTCGCTATTTGTCACTAGAATCCAAACCTCAGCACTTGATGACCTATAGTTACACGGGAGTGACAAATGTACGACACGGACACGCGAAAGATTTTATCAGCACTGTGTCATGGAGCAATCTTCTTCAATTTTCTGTTTGTATCAATCGGTCTGCCTATTATCATCCTGTTTGCTACTCAAGATCCTGTTGTTAAAGAGAATGCCAAAGAAGCTATCAATTTCCACTTGAACGTATGGTTGTATGGAATTATCATTGGAGCGTTAGTTATAGCAAGCTTTGGTTTACTAGGTTTTGTCGGATTCTTGTGGTTCTTAGTTCATTGGGGATTAACAATTTGGGCGCTTTTTCATGTTCTAAGCAATCCTGAAACAGCTTTCCGCTACCCCTACATCTTTCGGATTGTTTAGCAGTGACCAGTGACCAGTGACCAGCGATCGGTGAATCCGTATAGATAATTGGTCTTGTATGTATGGGAATTCTATCTGATTTTTGAAACATTTGTAGGGTGGGCATTGCCCACCCTACGCCTGCTACACAATACAAGTACATATGACCAATAACAAATGACCAGTAACAAATAACTATTAATTTTTGATAAGTTTTTCAGTTAAGAAATTCCGAGAACTTTTAAGATTTAAGGCTTATAGACCAGTTGTAAAATACAAAATTGCCCCACAATAGCATCAGCCGTAGGGCAGAGGAAGTTAAGCGCTTTTTGTAGTGTCCCTAACTACACAAGGTTTTGACTTCGCCTTTGTGACGCTTTGTTTTGTGTCCATTATCCTTATCTATCGGTTTACAAAACTTTATGTTTCCAACTCATCGTCCCCGTCGTTTGCGTACTCATCCACAACTACGCCGCATGGTACGCGAAACTGTACTCACCACAAACGATCTGATTTATCCCCTCTTTGCTGTTCCTGGGGAAGGTATTGCTCATGAAGTGAGATCTATGCCCGGTGTCTACCAACTTTCGATAGATAAAATTGTGGAGGAAGCAAAAGAGGTTTATGACCTGGGCATTCCCGCAATTATTTTGTTTGGGATTCCTGCAGAGAAAGATGTAGATGCTACGGGTGCATGGCACGATTGTGGAATGGTACAAAAAGCTGCTACGGCTGTTAAAGAAGCAGTGCCAGATTTGATTATCATTGCTGACACTTGTTTGTGCGAGTATACAAGTCACGGTCATTGCGGTTATTTGCAACTAGGCGATTTGACGGGACGGGTTTTAAATGACCCGACCTTAGAATTGCTCAAGAAAACGGCAGTTTCTCAGGTAAAGGCTGGTGCGGATATTATTGCTCCTTCTGGAATGATGGATGGCTTTGTCCAAGCAATTCGCAGTGGTTTAGATGAAGCGGGATTCCAAGATACGCCAATTTTATCTTATGCGGCTAAATACGCTTCGGCTTATTACGGTCCTTTCCGCGATGCAGCAGATTCTGCTCCACAATTTGGCGATCGCAGAACTTATCAAATGGATCCCGGTAATGCTCGTGAAGCCCTTAAGGAAATTGACTTAGACATCGCTGAAGGTGCTGATATGCTTATGGTGAAACCCGCCCTGGCATACATGGACATTATTTGGCGAGTGAAAGAGGCTAGTAACTTACCAGTTGCTGCTTATAATGTTTCTGGTGAATATTCCATGGTAAAAGCAGCAGCACTGAACGGTTGGATTGATGAGCAACGTGTAGTTATGGAAACTTTAATCGGTTTCAAACGTGCAGGGGCTGACTTGATATTAACCTACCATGCTAAAGATGCGGCAAGGTGGTTACAAAAGTAGTGACTTTATTGGACAACACATTTGGCAACGGATGAGATAACGGGTATCGAATGGCTTATCAAGCAGATAACTTATACGGTATGACTGTTACAAATTCGTTGCCAACATAACAGAATCGCCCGTTTGTTAGATACAGAGATAATAGATTATAAAATAATATAGTTAATAAATAATCTTTAGTTGGCTCTAATACGTCAACTGATTTACTAAATAAGTACTTAGTTTAAAAGGGAGCATTGGGGTATGGATATGCAAGTCCTGAGAGAGCGTGCGGGACTTAGTCGTGCAGAGGTTGCCTTCAGGCTTGCAATCAGTGAAACGAGTGTCCGCAATTGGGAAGCAGGACGTACAGAACCCACGATGACGCCAAAAAAATATTTAGAAGCTTTGCGACTATTTAAATGCACGCCTGAAGAACTCGCCGCCGCTAGTGAAAAATCTATCAATCAGCGACACAAGCGCAAACCAGGAAGACCTAGAAGGTTTCCAGAAAATTCACTCGGTCAGTCTTCCCCCATGAGCCAAGTCAATCAAGTTTCCGATACGCCTAGCTTGATGTACAGTGACCAGTAATCACCTGACCAGTGACCAGTGACCAGTAATCAATTATGTAGAGGGTATTCGTGCCTAAATTGATTTATGGAAAAAAAGAGGTTGATTCATGATTCAAATCCTTTTGAAGTATGGAGGTTAATACCAGTTTACAAAAATTAAGATATATATACATTAGTCGTAGGGGCGCGGCGGCCTTATGCCCTTACCGGGCTAGATGTATCACCAAAAAAGGGAAATGGTATAACTTATTACTGGTCACTGGTCACTGGTCACTGGTCACTGTTCACTGTTATCGTGCGTTTGCTCACCAATATAGTGAGCAATGCACGATAAGATTCTAATGACAAGATCTCAAGAAAAACCTAATGGCAGAAACACTATTCTTCAACGCTTTACGGGAAGCCATTGATGAAGAAATGGCTCGTGATTCAACTGTATTCGTTCTTGGGGAAGATGTCGGTCACTACGGCGGTTCCTACAAAGTTACTAAAGATTTATACCAAAAGTACGGAGAACTTCGGCTTTTAGATACTCCCATCGCTGAAAATAGCTTTACTGGCTTAGCTGTGGGTGCTGCAATGACTGGGTTGCGACCAATTGTTGAAGGTATGAACATGGGCTTTTTGCTCCTTGCTTTCAACCAAATCGCTAATAATGCTGGTATGTTGCGTTATACCTCTGGCGGTAACTTTAAAATTCCAATGGTGATTCGTGGTCCCGGTGGTGTAGGAAGACAGTTGGGGGCGGAACACTCTCAACGCTTAGAAGCATACTTCCAAGCCGTTCCTGGTTTGAAAATTGTGGCTTGCTCCACACCATACAATGCCAAAGGGCTTTTGAAATCCGCAATTCGCGATGACAATCCCGTATTATTTTTTGAGCACGTTTTGCTTTATAACTTGAAAGAGGATTTACCAGAAAAAGAATATTTTCTGCCTTTGGATAAAGCGGAAGTTGTACGTCAGGGGAAAGATGTAACAATTTTGACTTACTCGCGGATGCGCCATCACGTGATGCAGGCAGTAAAAACTTTAGAAAAAGAAGGATACGATCCGGAAGTAATCGATTTGATATCGCTTAAACCACTAGATTTTGATACTATCGGTGCATCTGTAAGAAAAACACATCGCGTAATTATTGTGGAAGAGTGTATGAGAACGGGAGGTGTTGCAGCAGAGTTAATCGCCTCGATTAATGACCGTCTATTTGATGAATTGGACGCACCCGTACTAAGGCTTTCTTCTCAAGATATTCCTACCCCATACAATGGGACTCTGGAAAGATTGACAATTGTTCAACCAGAGCAAATCGTTGAAGCTGTTGAGAAAATGGTAGCAATGCGCGTATAGAAGGGATTGGGGATTGGGAACTGGGGATTGGGTAAGTATAAAATGACTCAATCCCTAATACCCACTTCCTAATCGCCATTCGCTATCAAACAACGCTATCATAAGCTTTGTCGCAGCGAGTGAGAGTATGCAAAGACAGCGATCGCTACTATTCTTGATATTTATTATGGTTGTCGCCGCCATTACGGTGATAGCACTTATTCCCGTGCCTCTGGGACTAGACCTACGCGGAGGTTCGCAGCTAACAATTGAGGTGAAAACAACACCAGAAATTCAGCAAATCACTGAAAGAGAACTGGCAGCTGTAAAAAGTGTTGTTGAAGGACGTATTAATGGTTTAGGGGTTTCCGAACCAGTTATTCAAACGATAGGCACAAATAAAATCCTAGTGCAGCTACCTGGGGTGAACGATCCAGAACAAGCAGAACGAGTGCTAGGCGGTACGGCACAGTTAGAGTTTCGCACTCAAAAACCTCAGACTGAAACTCAACTCTATGCCCTTCAAGCTTCTAGATTTCAATTAAAGGCAAAGCAAGACGAACTGAGAAAGAGCAAAGATAAAGCTGCTATTGAGAAGAATCAACAAGAGTTAAAAAACAACAATAGTGCTATTGCTGAATTATTTGAAAGTACAAATCCACCTTTAACTGGAAAATACCTTAAAGATGCTTACGGCGAACCCACTCAAGGCAATGATTGGAATGTTGCCATTCGCTTCGAACCTAAAGGTGGAGATTTATTTGCCGATTTGACAAAGAAACTAGCGGGTACTGGACGCAGTATTGGTATTTTCTTAGATAACGAACTTATTAGCGCTCCTACTGTAGGACCAGAATTTGCTACAGCTGGTATTACTGGTGGTGCGGCTGTCATTACAGGTCGGTTTACCCCACAACAAGCGAACGATTTGGGGGTACAACTCCGTGGTGGATCGTTACCAGTACCTGTAGAAATTGGGGAAATCCGAACTGTTGGAGCAACTTTAGGTAAGGACAGTATACAAAGCAGTATTTATGCTGGTATTGGTGGTTTGTCTTTAGTATTAATATTTATGGTAGTGTACTATCGGCTACCTGGTGTTATTGCGGATATATCGCTACTAATTTACTCTCTCCTAAGTTGGGGTGCTTTTGCGCTGTTAGGAGTTACACTAACCTTACCGGGTATTGCTGGCTTTATACTTAGTATCGGTATGGCAGTTGATGCCAATGTCCTAATTTTTGAACGCACTCGAGAAGAATTACGAGCAGGTAAATCTCTATATCGTTCTGTAGAATCCGGTTTTTATCGAGCATTCTCCAGTATCTTAGATAGTAACGTCACGACATGGATTGCTTGTGCGGCGCTCTTTTGGTTGGGTTCTGGCTTGGTGAAAGGCTTTGCCCTAACTCTAGCATTAGGGGTGGCAGTCAGTATGTTCACAGCAATCACCTGTAGTCGCACATTTATGTTTTTGGTAATTTCTTTCCCCTCGCTGCGGAAACCGGAACTTTATTGTCCGAACCTGCCAGTGACAAATAAGGCAGAGGTGGCTCAATGAAACTCAGTATTAACAAATCACGAGGGATTTGGTGGACTGTTTCTTCCCTCATTATTCTTGCCGGTCTCATTTCAATGGTGATTTCCTGGCAGCAAATTGGTTCTCCCCTGCGTCCGAGTCTCGATTTTGTTGGTGGTACGCGCTTGCAGTTTGAACGGGATTGTTCTCAAGCAACTAACTGCGCTACACCTATCGATATTAATGTGGTTCGAGATGTGGCAAAAGCCCAAGGATTGGGTGATAGCAGTATCCAAGTCATTGCTGATAAGGAAACGGGTAAAGACAATGGTGTTCTCATTCGGACAAAAACTTTAACGCCCGAACAACGGACTCAGCTACAGAATGCTATCAGCGAGAAAATTGGTGCTTTTGACCCGCAGAAAAATCAAATTGACACTGTTGGCCCTACCGTTGGGCAAGAATTATTTCGATCGGGTATCATCGCTCTAGTAATATCCTTCATTGGCATCGTCATCTACATGGCTGTGCGCTTCCAACTGGATTATGCCGTGTTTGCGATCGTTGCTCTATTTCATGACGTGTTAATTACAGTAGGAATTTTCTCAATTTTGGGTTTGGTTGCAGGTACGGAAGCTGATAGCCTTTTTATCGTTGCTCTATTGACAATTACGGGTTTTTCAGTTAACGACACTGTAGTAATTTACGATCGCATTCGCGAAACACTCAAAATTAATCCCAATCTTTCCTTTGCAGAAATTGTAGATGATGCAGTCAATCAAACCTTAGCGAGATCTATCAACACAACACTGACCGTACTGCTAACATTACTCGCTATCTTTTTCTTTGGAGGAGAGACACTCAGAAATTTTGCGCTAGCATTAATCATTGGTTTTACAGCAGGAGCTTATTCCAGTATTTTCATTGCTAGTACTCTTCTGAGCCTGTGGCGAGAACGCAACGGCGAATCAGTAGTCACAACCCCCACTGACTCAGTAGATGCTTGATTCTAATAGTTGATAGGGGACTTTCAAATAAAAAATATCCAATTTTCTCTTGTAGTGCGGGCGTCCTCGCCCGCGACTTAACATAGAACGGGCGAGGACGCCCGTCCCACAAGATGGAGTCCCACAAAATAGAGTCCCACAAAATAGAGTCCGACAAGATGGATAATTTATTTCTTGGATATCCCAATCCCCAATCCCTAATCCCCAATCCCCAACCAACAACCAACAAATGGACAACACCGACCCCTGTTTCGCTCAACAAGTACTCAGACTACACCAACTTCAGGTCGGTGCTAGATGGTTGTTTGTTTGTTTTTTGTGGTTAACTCTCGCACCTGTTTGTTTGTGGAATTTGCGTGAAGAAATTGTTTTGTGGCGGCAATACTTTACTTGGGTAGCTGTGCGATACGGTCTTTACTATCATCCATTGTCTACTTTAGGTTTATCTTTCTGTATTGGCATGTCCTTGGCTGTTTTGATTTGGCAAAGTCGAAATATCTTATTTGGAATACCGGAGCATGAAAAGCAACGTCTCGAAAAACAGGTTTTTCAAATTCGCCAACAAGGTTCAAGCCATCCACTCTGGAAATGGGTTTGCAGCTAAATTCTAAACTATTAATTTTTTTTAAGTATTCTTAAGATATAATTTTACTGTTATCCTAGACACTTAAGTGAAGATATAAAATATACTTTCGTAGTCAGTAAAATTCATGAATCTCAAGCGGGTACGATTTAGCGATCGCAAGTCTGACATTGACTTTTTTCAGCTACAGCAACTGTTAGAGATAGCGGCTTTTTGGGCAAAAGGTCGAAGCATTGAGGATTTAGCCATAGCTGTGGAAAATAGCGACCCAGTAATTAGTGTTTGGAACGGCGAAAGGCTAATTGGCTTTACGAGAGCAACGTCAGATGGTGTTGCTATCAAAAAAAATGGCGGAACCCTCAAGCCCCTTGATTAACCCTTGGGGTAGTGCAGGATATCAGTAATAGGGTTCCGCCATTTTTTCAGAGCTTAGTTCGTGACAATCAAGTTAATGAAACGCACCGTTAGCATCCCAGTCAACTTGCCATCTGAAAGATTTCTACCACTGATGAACCAGTGTGCAGAAATTTTTAACACACACGTTGACTGGGCAATTGCTAACAAGACTTACAACAAAAACAAGGCACACAAGGAACTGTATCACTCGTTAAGAGTGCAGTAGCATGAAGTGCCTTCTGCTTTGCTGCAAACAATCAGAGACAATGCGCTCGAAGCAATCAAAGCCACTAAATTTAAAAGTTTTCCCAAAAAGAAACCGACATCAGGGCTTAGATATGACAAGCGCACAATGACGCTTAGGGGAAAACAATTAACTCTCTCGTGTATTGGCAAGCGAGTTAATTTAATTCTCGATGTCCCTGACTATTTCAAAGAAGTTTTTGAAACTTGGGAATTTGGCAGTGCAACTGTTACCTATACCGAACAAACCAAGCAATTCTGGGTAAGATTGGTATTTGAGACAGAAACACCACAACAAATAGAAGGACAAATTCAAGGAATTGACAGAGGTTTGTATCATCAAGCTGTCACCAGTGATGGTCAATTCTTTAGTTCTTCTAAAATCCGCTCCGTGCAAAGACGTTATTTACATAATCGTCGTCATCTCCAACAAAAAGGCACTCGCAGTGCTAAACGTCGCTTGAAAGCGATGTCTGGTCGCGAGAAGCGGTTCATGAAGGATACGAATCATTGTGTGAGTAAAAAGCTAGCCAACCAACCGGGGATAGCGGTTTTTGTGCTTGAGGACTTGTCCAGTATTCGCACTCAACTCAGGGGCAAGAAGATGAATAAATGGTTGGGCAGCTGGGCGTTCTATCAGCAAGAGCAGTTCTTGGCTTATAAGGCAGAAGTTTTGGGAAAACGAGTGGTACATCAAGATCCTCGTTACACCTCCCAAAAGTGCAATATTTGTAAGCATATCAAAAGAACAAATCGGCATAAGTCTAGGTTCCACTGTAAAAATTGCGGACACCAGACTCATGCCGATTTAAATGCTGCTAAAAATGTCCGAGACGACTATATTCTCTCCTCTACCTTCGGGACGGAGGAGCAGGCGTCAGTCAATGCGCCATATGTTTCAGTCGAGTTTCTCGGCTAGTTACAAGCGCCATCCCCTCGTGGGTGGCGCCGTTGACTTGATGACAACTTACCAACAACGTTTTTACGAAAGAATAGGTTTTCAAAAGAATTCCACTACCACAATGATTTTACATAATAGCGATCGTCTAGCTTCTCTTCCTACGACTGAAGTTCTACTTCAGGAATTACACGGGGGATAGAGACTTGTAGCCTTGTGTAACTATCTAAAGGTTTCCAATCGGCGGGAGAGGCACAAACTTCTAGCTTTCCCGCCATCACTTCTATCAGTGTTTGGTTGAGTAGTAGCTTCATTCCTGGCGATAGAGAAGACTTAAGTTCTTCTTGGTGAGAAAATTTATCGTCAGTTGCTATCAAATCTATTTGTTCTTGTGTGGGAATGGCATGAGTTGGTACATCCAACCAAATACAAACGCGACTGTCTGTAGGAGAAGCACCAGCAGAAATGCGAAGACTTCCTTCCTCCATTTGAACAATACAACTTTCTACTAAATTGACTAAAACGTAACGCAACCAGTAAGGATCTGCTAAAACGTAAATCTCTGGATCTGGCAGGGACATAAGTAAGGGATAATTGCGATTTTCTGCCAGCATATAAGTCATTTCATGAAGATGCTGTAAAATATCAACAAGTGATAGAGGCTGAATATTTAATTTATTAGTACCGTATTCTGTCCTAGCAACGTTAAGAATTTCATCTATCAGCTTCAGCAATTTCAAGGCTCGCTCGTGAGCTTGGGAAATGAATTCTCTCTCTTCTTCTGGATTTTCACATAAATCAGACAGAATTAATTGATGCAACCCAATTAATCCATTAAGAGGCGATCGCAAAACATGGGTTGTTCTTGCCAAAAACCCTGCTTTAAACTGGCTGATTTCTCGTGCCATATAATACGCCATTTGTGTTTGCTTCATTTGTTGTAAAAGCGCTGGCGCATTTCGAGCCTCTTGAGGTAATAATGCGGATGAACTAGACGTTTTCCCTCGCCTTGCTAACAATCCGCGAATACCAAATCCTAGTGCTATTCCTATACCTATGTATACCCAGTTACTCCAATTCATAATCAGTGACCAGTAATTCAGTGACCAGTAATCAGTAATCAGTGACCAGTAATCAGTAATCAGTAATCCTTTATTTATACGGTGCCAGTTCCTAAATTTATTTACAAAACAAAAGAAACTATTCACTATCTAACTGGTCACTGGTCACTGGTCACTGGTCACTGGTCTATCTTTATAGCACCCTGTCGCAAGACTTGCCAATTTTCTCCAGTCCATTTCGCTACAGTAGACGGTAGACCCGTACCTTGTAATTCTGTATCGTATTCTGTTGCTGCCAAACTCAAAATATCGGGAAACTGAGCTTCTATTTCGCTAACTGTTAGCAAAGGAGGCTGACCTGATAAGTTGATACTAGTCGTAGCAAGCGGACCTGTTTGTGCCAAAATCTTACGGGCGATCGCACGATCTGGAATCCGTATTCCTACTGTAGCAGAGTGACTGAGTTGATTAGCGTACTCGTTGGCATCGCGATCGCTACTAGAAATCATGACTCTTGGTACGAGTTCTGAAGCTGGTAGTACTAAAGTCAGTGCTCCAGGCCAATACTGTGTTGCCACTTCGCGCCAAATAGCATACTCTTCATCACTACCCCGAGTAAATGCCCAAACTTCATCCGCACGAGCAGCCATTAATATCAGAGGTTTCTCGCGACTTCGTTGCTTGGCAGCATAGATTAGCGAGCTTTTTTCAGGTAAGGATGCTATAGCAGGAACTGTGTCTGTTGGAAAGCTAACAAGTTTTCCAGCACGTGCGCCAGATACAAGAGCATCTAGGGAAACAACTGTCATCTGAATTATGAATGATAAATTATGAATTATAAAATTTTCGCTCATTCATAATTCATAATTCATAATTCATAATTTTTAAAGGCAAGCGCAAATCTCTGGATACCAGCTAAATCCTGATGAATTTGAATGTTGCAATAATTACCATTATTGTGCAACATTTCTCTAACAGTTTCTGCTTGCCCTGCCATCATCTCAATCAGCCAAATACCACCCGCTTGTAAATAAGCAGGCGAAACTTCTACTAAATGGCGGATACAGTCTAAGCCGTCAACACCACCATCTAAAGCTAGATGTGGTTCGCGATTGGAAACTTCAGGTTGTAGAGTCGAAATGATACTAGTGGGTATATACGGTGGATTCGATACCATTCCACTAAACTGACCCTTAAGAGATTCTAAAGGATTCCACCAAGAACCTCGATAAAACCGAATGCGTTCCTCAAAACCCAAGCTTCGAGCATTTGCCATAGCGACTTCTAATGCTTCGGGACTCGCATCAACAGCATGAATTGTGGCGTTCTTAAATGTATCTGCTAGTCCTATAGCAATAGCTCCACTACCAGTCCCCAAATCGACCCAATGCCCCTGTTGGAGCTCGGGTAGATTGGCTGTAGCTGCGAGCGCCAAATCTATCAAGCATTCTGTTTCTGGTCTGGGAATCAAAACCGAACTTGACACTGCTATTTTAAACTTTCGCCAAGGAGTCACTCCAGCAATATACTGCACTGGAAGACGATCCTTGAGTCGCTTTTCCCACAGGTTGTCCAAATCTTCCAGTGGAAACTTAAGCAGAATTTGTGGTTTATCTTTGAAGGATTCTAAAAGCAGTGCCAAACGATCCAACTCTGCTATCTCTTGAAGCAACCAATCGACTTCAGAAGGTGGGACGCTAGAGGCAATGGCTGCTTCTTTTGCCTTCTTACGCCATTGCCAAAGTTGTAACCCAGTGACGACTGAGTGTCGATCCGCCATGCCTTAATCTCAAATGAAAACTAGTTGTTATTTTTTAGGTGCTGGTGCAGCAGCTGGTTTAGCAGTTCCTTGCTTGCCAACAACATATTGCATACTATCAGAAGAGGGGACTATAGCAACTTGGCTGAGCCACGCATCATTTTTCTCGCGCAAAGTTTTAATCACGTTGTCTATATCCACAACCTGAATATCAGCTTTGGGAACTTGTGCTTTTATTTGTTCCAATAAACCCTGTGCGTCTTTCTTGCTTAAAAACAAAGGAATCATTTCCTTATTATCAGCTTTCCGTTTTACGGATACGTATCCTTTTTCTGGAGATCTCACAATAAAGACGGGTACGCTAGGGAACTGCTGAACGTTTTTACCGCTTTGACGCAATAATGTCATTGCACCTTCCAAATCTTGTTTTCCAGGCTGAAAAGCAAATACAGGGCGGTCTGCTTTATTACCAGCATCGCGAAGTCTTTGATAAATTAATCCAAGAGGAACTGGAGTCACTTGCAGGCTTTTGAGCATTTCTGCCATTTTGGGGTCTTTGCCCTTCGCGCTTCGCAACTCGTTAACAAAAGCCTGAGCCTCTTGACCGCTCATAAACACGTCTGTAACAGAAACGTCTTTTTTTGGTGCATTTTGCTGCCCGTTTTGAGCGTTAGCTGGAATTGTACGAGTTAATGGTACGCCTTTATTATTAGTAATCAAAAATACAGGTACTGGATCTAATTTTTCTTTGATTTGCTGTTCTGTTAATGCAAGCACTGGAACAGTTCCACTAAAAATTGTTGCCAGTAGAGTACTCCCTACTAAAGTTACTGTTGTGCTCCAACGAACAAGTGATTTCATGACTTCTCCTCTCAGTAAGTGTTTCTTAATGGATTTAATAAAGGATAAAAGATGAAGGGGATAAGGATCTAGGTGAAAATTTCATGCTTCATACTTTATCCTTCATAGCTAAGGTGTCAAATGCCATTTTATTGGCTTTATCTAAAAAAGGGACGCAAATAAATACTAAATCGTTCCTATTGCAAACAGTGTAAAAATGTCAAGATTGTTACATAATATGTATACTTTTTCAAGTAGGCTGGGCTGAATTGAGTTTAGCCAGTATTGAGTTGAATGGAAAACAGTAAAGTTGCTGTACTCCGAAAAAATTTGCAACTCTAGGTAGGTTAATTGACAGAAATAGTCAAGCCATGTCAGCAAATACAATTTCAATTTTTAATGGTTTGCACAAAAAACCCAGTTTTTTGACAAAACTGGGCTTCTTTATCTACATTTATTCGATAAGTCGGGATGACAGGATTTGAACCTGCGGCATCCTGCTCCCAAAGCAGGCGCGCTACCAAGCTGCGCTACATCCCGACAAAAAGTGATTCGCCATATTTCTGTTAGTAGAATTAACTATGGCTCTCTAACCTTAACCATCATAACTAAATTAACTGGAATTGGCTAGTTCTTTTTTTAAAATTTAGTGAGGATACCAAAACATACCTTTAATGCCTTCCGGGTCGGGCATAAATCCTAACGTCCGATAAAAGTCCACAACGTGAGGATCGGCAAAAAGAGTCACATTACTAATTTCTTCACTCCTTAATTTTTTAAGTACGTATTTCATCAGTGCTTTGCCACATCCTTTGCCCTGAAACTCCGGATGAACTACAACATCCCAAATAGTAGCGTTAAACGCATGGTCTGAAGTAGCACGGGCAAAACCTATAAGTCGTCTTTTGTTTCCTCGCACTTGCCACATGGTGACAACCAGAAAACTATGCTCAATCGCTTTTTTCACTTTTCTAAGAGGACGTCGCGACCAACCGACAGAATCACAAAGTTCTTCTAGTTCATACAGGTCGATGTCTCGTTCAGTGCTAAATACGATGCGTGCCTCTTGCGAAGAAGCTTCACTCTTGCCACTGGGACTAGAATAATTACCCGTAGCGTCCGCGCTCATCTCCTCAAAGGGGTTTGTTTTAGCTGTTGCGGCTGTATCTGATGTACTAAACCAAGTTTTCCAAAAACCCATGCCAACGTGGTTCGGGTAGTATAACTAAATTGGTCTCTACTGAAAAAGTGATGATACACCTTTACCGGCAAACTACCAACCTTTCTCCTTTCACTTACACTCGTAATTATGTATTTTTAGGATCTTGAGTAGCAGCAGCTAGCAAGTGCGTGTTTCACACTAGTCTCTTTCAACTTTAGCATTATGTTGTGGAGCCAAGGAGAAATTACTGAAAATGGGGATTGGGGATTGAGGACTGGGGATTGGGAAGAAAAAATACGAATTGAATTATTTTTAACTAAGCCAGATGTTATTTTTAACCATACTCCCTACTCCCTACCCCCTACTCCCTACCCCCTACTCCCTACCCCCTACCCCCTGCCCAATTCTCAATTATGGCTTCTGGCTTAAAATCTTCTACACTGGAACTTCTAAAACGCTTTAACCGAGCGTTCCCTCAGTTTTACGAACAATTTGTGAGCAGCGAGATTCAGTTACAAAATTTGCGGCTTGCGTATCGATTGTATAAAAGTAGACGTGCTGTTATAGAACTAAAACCAGAGGGTAGCAAAAGTGCCTTACACTTTGCTTACCGCAACCAGTCTTTTCTACTAAGCGATATTTTTGGTGTATTAGCTGCTTACGGATTAACTATTCATGGTCTAAGTTTATACGGTCAAATTCGACCGCCGATGTTAGTTTTTATCAAACTATTAGTATCTCGAGGTAGCAAAGCTCTGACTGAGAAAACATCAGAAAATGTATGTCGTGCCATTCGAGAAGCATTAGGTGGGCGGTTTGAGGTAGAAGAAATGCTGGCAGTAGAATTTAATTTAGATACTGGCTTAGAGCAAGTACAAACTGAGTTCTATGTCGATCCTGTCTTTCATCTTCCTGCCCTAGTGATTGAAGCTGATAATCAACCAGGCTTATTTTATAAAGTTATGTACGCTATTTGGCAGGAAGACCTTTTGGTAGTCAATGCCAATTTACTAGTTTGGAGAGGGCGCACGCGCTTGATTCTCTACTTGCTAGGACCAAATGAAAGCCTAATCCCAGAGTATTTGGGTCACAAAATTGCCGAAGGAGTCCGTCAGAGGTTAATGGGGAGATGAGGGTCAGTGACCACCTGACCAGTGAGCAGTGACCAGTGACCAATGACCAATGACTAATCCCCATTTTTCAATCGAAACGGATACCATAGAAATATGGCAACCATCGAAATCCTGGGCGTTCCACACGCATACGAGCTAACTGCTCCTACATCCTACCCTCACACTCTCGTTTTTATCCACGGATGGCTTAATAGTCGTGGATACTGGCAACCTGTCATCTCTCGGTTGGCAGATAGTTTTCAATGTCTTTGTTACGATTTAAGGGGTTTTGGTGAATCCCAACCCAAGATAAAGACTGATTATAACCAAGACTTAGCTTATTTGAATCTGACTGCTCAATCTACAAGTCCGACTCTTAATCCTTTCGATTCTTTCTACAGCCCCGCAGCATATGCTCAAGATTTAGTCGGTCTTTTACAACAACTTAATATTTCTAGCGCTTGGCTAATCGGTCATTCTTTGGGAGGCACTATTGCCCTTTGGACAGCATCTGAAGTGCCTGAGTGTGTTAAAGGCGTTATCTGTATTAATTCAGGTGGTGGTATTTATCTTAAAGAAGCTTTTGAACAGTTCCGCTCCGCAGGTCAAAAGTTTTTACAAGTCCGTCCTCGCTGGCTCAGCCAATTGCCTTTAATCGATTTGCTGTTTACACGGGCAAATGTAGCCCGCCCTTTAGAGCGTACTTGGGCGCGTCAACGAGTGATAGATTTTGTTGTTGCAGACCCAGAAGCGGCTTTGGGATCGCTTCTAGATTCTACAACAGAAGAAGAGGTGAATCGTTTACCTCAACTTGTTTCCCGATTAAATCAACCAGTCTATTTCCTGGCTGGGGAAGAAGACAAGGTTATGGAACCTAAATACGTTCGTCATCTAGCTAGCTTTCACCGACTGTTTCAATACAGTGGAGACAATGTTATTGAAATTCCTCATTGCGGTCATCTAGCTATGTTAGAACAACCAGATGTCGTTGCGACTCACATTCACTCTCTCGTCAAAAATCAACACTCAACAATCAGTAGCGAACAGTCAATGGTTAATGGTTAATTGTCATTGGTCAAGTATCATTTGTCATTTGTCATTGGTTACTGTTTACTGTTCACTGGTACAAATTCATGACTTGAGTGAGTGCTAGCCTTGACTGTACGTTTAGTGTCAGGGCTGAGGTGTGACCTCTATTGAGGTGGTCAGCCGCTGCACACCCAATCATCGCCGCATTGTCCGTACAAAATTTCAGGGGGGGAAATATTACGCGCAGGTTGTGAGTTTCTGCAGCTTGTTGTAAATGTTTTCTTAAACCACTATTAGCCGCTACTCCTCCACCAATGGCTATCGTGGAAAGTCCGTAATCTAATGCACAAGCAATAGTTCTCTTGGTTAACGATCGCGCTACTGTTTCTTGAAAACTCGCTGCCACATCTGCTACAGGAATTGGCTGTTCGTCTTTCTCAAACTGCTGTACGAGTCTCAACACCGCTGTCTTTAAACCACTAAAGCTAGCGTCATAACGATGATATCCACCTGTTGCTAGGGAAACTTTCCCTTCTGGCAGTATAAATGCTTGTGGATTTCCTTCCCGAGCCAATCTATCTATAACAGGACCCCCAGGATACCCCAATTTCATTAAACGGGCAACCTTATCAAAGGCTTCCCCTGCCGCATCGTCGCGTGTTTCTCCCAAGGTCTCATATATACCACAATCTTTGACATAAATCAAACTTGTGTGTCCGCCAGAAACCAACAAACTTAAGAAAGGTGGCTCTAATGCTGGTTCGCTCAAGTAAGTGGCATAAATATGACCTTCAAGATGATGGACTCCCAGAAATGGTTTGTTGCGTACCATTGCCAAGGTTTTGGCAGCAGTCAACCCAACTAACAATGCACCCACTAGCCCAGGGGCGCAGGTGGCAGCGATCCCATCGATGTTTTCCCAATCGAGTTTCGCTTGTTCTAAAGCTTGGGCGATCGCTCCATTGATTGTATCCAAATGTTGGCGAGATGCCACTTCCGGCACGACTCCACCATACTGCTGATGAACAGAAATTTGAGACGCAATAATACTACTACAAACTTGACGATTGTTAACAATTGCGACTGCAGTTTCATCACAGCTCGTTTCAATAGCTAAAACAGTTGACATTGTTGAATAGGGAATAAGGGATTGGGGGTTGGGGAACTCGGGGCCCCCTCTGGGGATAAGGGGCAATGGGGATTGGGATTGGAGTGTGGATGAGGGATTGGCAATGCTTCACTTTTTACAATGCCCAGTCCCCAGTCGCTAGTCCCCAGCCCCCAATCCCCATTGAGAAGCTTTAACTTTTATTTACTTCAACTTTACTCGGTTCGCGCTCAAGAGTATGATGACTTCCTAGTGATGACTTGCTAACTTTGCAAATCAAGGTTGTACAAGCCGCTTCGTTTTGTACAAAAACTTTTTGTTTCGTAATAAAAGGAAACAACTTCATGCGATGCTTGTTTGCTCTGATTTTAGCGATTTGTGTTTGGTTCAACTTTGCTCCTAAAGCTCTTGCTTTAGGCGCGGGTCTAGTTCCTTGCAAAGAATCGCCTGCTTTTCTAGAACGGGTGGACTCCGCCCGCGCTACTAATTTTGACCCTGCATCAGGGGAAAAGCGCTTTGAGCGTTATTCTCAAGCTTTGTGCGGTCCTGAAGGTCTTCCTCACCTAATTGTGGATGGTCGTTTGGATCGTGCTGGAGACTTTCTCATTCCTAGTATTCTCTTCCTCTACATTGCTGGTTGGATTGGCTGGGTAGGTCGTACCTACATACAGAAAAATAAGGCAGAAGGTGGAGACGTGGAATGGCGGGAAGTTAAGATTGAGGTGCCTAAAGCGCTACCAATCATGCTCTCTGGCTTTACTTGGCCTGTAGCTGCACTGCAAGAATTTCTTTCAGGTAAATTAACCGCTAAGGACGAAGAAATTCCCATTTCACCACGTTAGTGGTTAGTAGGGGCGCAAGGCCGCCGCGCCCGTACACTAACCGATTACTAAGTAATTCTCAATCAATTGACTTCCTAGGAGGACATTTCATGCAAAATAATTTTCTTGGATATCTTTCATTGGCACCTGTTCTGTTGTTTGCCAATTTGATTTTCACCGCTGTTTTGTTGATTGTGTTTAACTACTTCTTCCCCGACCTTCTTTTTCACCCACTGCCGTAGTCGGAGATAACAGTCATTTGTAAAAATTTCTAGTACTGTAGGGTGGGCATTGCCCACCAAAAGCCCTATGTCGTGAGCATTACCCACCCTACTTGTATTTTATTAAGTGAATTAAGATTACTATCTATTTCAAAAATCAATTAGAATCGCTATTCTTAAATTAAATATAAAAAAGTTTGAGCCTTAGAAATATATAAGGTGTAGGTGTTTGGGTATTTGAAAATTCAAATTAATTTTTATAAAGTTCAGTAGTAAAAATGAAATTTAGCTAAGATTAACAATTATTATTAACTTGAAATAAAGCCATCATTTTATCTAGAGGCAAACATAAAGTATGGCAGATATAGCACAAGCCGTAGATGCATCAAAAAATCGTCCAAGCGATGCTAGAAATCGCGAGGTAGTTTTTCCTGAATGGCGCGATCCTCAGAGAGGCAACTTGGAAACACCAATCAATGCTTCTCCCCTAACCAAGTGGTACATCAACAACTTACCTGCATATCGTCCTGGAATCACTACTTTCAGACGCGGGCTAGAAATTGGTATGGCTCATGGTTATTGGATCTTTGGTCCTTTTGCCAAATTAGGTCCTCTGCGCGATACCGCTGATGCTAACCTAGCTGGTTTACTAGCAACTTTGGGTTTGATTGTGATTGCAACTGGTTCTTTATCTCTATATGGCAACAGCAATCCTTCTCAGCCCCACGTTACTGTTACCACACCCAATCCTCCAGAGGCTTTTAAATCTGGAGAAGGTTGGAACAACTTTGCTAGTGCTTTCTTAATCGGTGGTATTGGCGGTGCGGTTGTCGCTTACTTGTTAACTAGTAACTTAGAGCTGATTCAAGGTCTATTTCGTTAATAGTTAATAGGGATTGGGGACTAGGGACTGGGGACTGGAAAAATCATTCCCAATTGCCAATCCCTAGTCTCCAATCCCTTCGTTATCTAAAAATAGCCACCTCTATAGCTTTTAGTGCGGATTCTAAATCGTCATTAACGATTTGAAGATCAAATTCATTAGCAGCGCTGATTTCTTCTTTAGCGCGGTGCAAACGACGTGCGATCGCCTCTTCTGAATCTTGAGCGCGACCGCGTATCCGTTTTTCTAGCTCCTCAAGAGAGGGCGGCAAAATAAAAATGCTACAAGCACCTTGAAAAGAAGCGCGAACTTGTCGAGCTCCTTCTAACTCAATTTCTAATACGACAGATTTTCCAGAGCGAGTTTGGTTAATTACGGTTTCGCGAGGAGTCCCGTAATAATTACCTGCATATTCTGCCCACTCCAGTAATTCGCCTGCAGCGACTAATTTTTCAAATTCACCACGACTGATGAAATTATAGTGTTGTCCGTCTATTTCTCCAGGACGAGGAGAACGAGTCGTCACGGATACGGAATAATGCAGATCCGAATGACGCTGTAGGAGACTTCGCAACAAAGTGCCTTTACCTACTCCACTCGGACCAGTTAAAATAATCAGCCTGCCAACAGGCGGGCATTCTTTGGTAGTAGCACCACTTCTGGTGGATAGAACTTGCATCATCCGCTTAACCTGTGAATTGATCGATAAACCTAGCTCAAGAGTCATTAGTCTTTCATGGGCTGGCAGGGTGACTATCAACTAACGTATTTGTAGTTTTAGTGACATAGAACTAGTTTAATCCACATGGTACTGCTGATGTTGTCAAAATAGATTAGGGATTACTAACCTTCTTTTGTTAATTATCTACAGTTTGGTGTTCGCGAGTAATCACGAAGCGATTTGCTACTGTCTCTGGCTGAATTGCCGAAAGAATAACATGACTTGAATCAGTAATAATAACAGCCCTAGTACGCCGCCCATAAGTTGCATCTACGAGCTGACCCCGATCGCGTGCATCCGTAATGATCCGTTTGATTGGAGCAGACTCTGGACTAACTATGGCAACGACTCGGTTGGCAGACACAATATTGCCAAAACCGATGTTGATTAACTGAATGTCCATAACAAAACTGAAGCCAAACGTGGTGTGAGAAGCTTAATTTCAACTATTCTCCATGTTATCCATAAAGAACGAGAGTTACAACGAATAAATTAAAGCTTGCTCAAGTTATTACCTAAGAAACGCTTTTTTTAGCGATTTCTGCCCGAACATCATTAAAAATCTATCTTAGGATATAGGTAAAGTGTACTGAGTCAAGTTATTAACTTGACTTAAAAATAGGGTGTGGAACTGTAACTTAATTCTTTATCATCTTTACCGGTATTGGGCAATATATTTCTTACTATGCCCACTATGCCCATTTTTATACATCCTGGTGTATGCAGTTCCACAAGTAGGTAGGGCTAAAGCCCACCAACATCGAATGGTTGACATTGCCCACCCTACCTAGGTGTTTTATTACTCAATGGTGGGCTTTAGCCCTACCTACCTGGGTGTTTTATTTAACTCCCGCCATCTTTGTTGCAATCGATTTAAGTCAGGCGCATAGCCACCATAACGCCAACTTACGTAAGCTTGGCAAATTTCATCAATGACTTCAGCAATCCCAGAGGAATGATGGTCGTATGATATGCGAGCAAACTCTAATGGTGTTTGTGCTGGATGTTTACCTAAACCTTTTCGAGCTGTCCACCTAAGCATTTGTTGATAGAGGCTTTCCATTGGCGGTAATTTTCTTAGTTTCCAACGATACCGCCACTGTCTCCACAAACGCCATGCCATCCAACTACAAAAGGCGAATGCTGTTCCTATTGTTAAACCCGCGATCGCACCAGCCCAACCTTGGCTGAATAATGAGATAAACCACGACAATGCTTTGAAAATCCAATTAAATATTGTTCCAAATACAGTGTTGAGAAAACCTTTGAGTGGAGTTGGTAACCATCCTGCAACCCAGTTCCAAAATTGATGGAGAACGCCAAATGTTTCTGTATCTTCTACGGAAGGGGGAATCAGAGGATGATTTGGGATTGGGTCAAAAGCATACCAGCCATATTGAGGGAAGTAAACTTCTGTCATGGCGTAAGCATCGGTGTTGCGGACAACGTACATTCCTGTAAATGGATTAAACTCACCCGGACTAAATCCTGCAACTAACCTCGCTGGTATTCCAATGGAACGCAGCATCACTGTTAACACTGTGGAAAAGTGGTCTGGGTATCCTCCTTTGTGCTCGAACAAGAAAGCTTCCACTAGGTCTTCTTTTTCGCTTAAGTAAGGTAACCCAAAAGGACTATCTGGAAAAGTATAGTGTTGCTTTAAATACTGAGCTAAGTACAGCGCTATTTCATAGGGCGATTCCAAAACTTTTTGGGATTTGCCTACCCGTTCGAGATTGTAGTTGGCTAGTATTCCTTCGGTGTGTTTTTTGATTTTGTCGGCAATTCCATCAGGGATTTGTAAGTAGTATTTTTTAATACTTTCTGAATACTTGGTTGCAGCTGTTCTCAACAAAGTGCGATCGCGTTGAGGGACTTCTGAAACTACCGTATAAGTCAGACCTTCTGATAATTCGACGGGTGCTCGCAACCCGCCTTCTTTATCCACCGCGACCATTGGTGTCGGAAAGTAAATTTCTTTAGGATGTGCCATCGCTGGAATTAAGTTAGGCAAATCCGACACCACTGTATATGTTTGTACTATATCTTTACTTTGACCCCCAAAGACAGCTCTTGGTAGAAAAATTTGGAAAGACCAAGGAGGACGTTTAACTGTCTCAAGTTGTTCGGTGCGAGAAATTTCCCATCCTTTACCCGTGTAACGGTCAAATCCCAAAACTCTCCAAAAACCAGGGCTTTGCGATCGTACTCGCATTACCACTTTGGGTTTCATCTCTCCCCGGAGGTTTTGGTTTATTTGACTGCTAAAACCGTAATAAAAATTATCGTTGAGTTTTCCTGGAGCCCCAGGTTGGTTTTCTCCCAATCCACTACTGTTTGAGACAGCACCTCGGTTTTTTTGCTCATTCCCTCGGCGTATATAACCTGGGTTAACAATACTACGCCCTGTAAACTCTCCTTTCACATCAATGGGGGCGCTGACTGGAAACATACGGAGTTGATAGCCGGGAACTCTGGGTAAAACAGCAAAAATACTCAGTCCCGCTACCACAACGATTAAAAAATTGAAGAAAAGAAATTTCCAATTTAATAGAGTTGTTTTTTGTTGTTCCCTAGTTGAACCAGGGAACGAAACCAATTTTTGGAATCCTAGCCGGGAACGGTAATCAAGTACCAAAGTCGGCAAAGCAATTGCCAGAAATAGAAGCAGCACGGGCGCAAATGCCAGAGTTTGACTGAGTGTTGCGGCGACACCAAGCAAAATCAACCCAATGACAATTGAATAACCCAAGTCTTTGCGACGAGGCGTATCAAAGCTATGAAGCACTTGGAGCTGAATTAATAACTCTGCCAAAGCCAAGCGCGTATCATTTAGCTCGCCAAATAATCGTCCAAAGAAAGCACCAAGTGCTGCTAACATTCCGATGGCGATACAGAACTTAACCGAGACATTACGTTCGCGGCGTCGTTGGTAACTCCAAATCGCGCCAACGATTGAAAGGGGTACTGCCCAAAGACTAAATTTAGTTTCTGCAGCAATATCCGTGGCGATAATCCCAACAACCACCAACGCTAGCACGAGCACCCGTAAGGTAATTGTATTTTCCACTTCCACCAACGGCGTCTCCTGCATACTTTGCCGCAAGAGATGGACAACAGGTAGACGCCAATTCATCCTGGATTTGTTAATCATTGAAAAGCAAGAAAGCAGTCTATGGGTAATGTAATCAAAGCGGCAATCTTAGACGCTACAAGCGATCGGTGAATTGGTAAAACCGTTTCCTCCTCCTCGTGTCTTCCTCATAGCAGCTTTCTGTAGACGCCCTAATGACGCTTAATGTTGAAAAGAGAATTGCTCAAAACCAGGATTTTCATTTCGTCACAATGGCGTTTTATTAATTCATGGTGCTAGCGATGGCAAAAGCGGTTTACGCCGTGGGAACAATTACAAAAACGAGTGGTCTATTGTCTATTTCTTTTAACTCCACTTCTAGGGTGTAGGTCTGGTTGAGTTGTATGTCATTTAATTCGACATCGACTGCTCCCGGACTTGAAGACTCTACCATTGCTTGAGAGGCTTCTCCCTGAAGGTTTAAAATTCCCGCTCCAGGTAACTCGCAATGAACCCGTAGTTTAGAGATCGATCCTTGGGTTTGGTATTCCACCTTTAAAGTAAGAACACCCGCGCTCGTTAACCATTGTCTTTCTACAAGTGGCTCGGTTGATGAAACAGGTAGCGTCAAATTTTCTAACAGCTGTTTGGCCGCCATTAATGACAGTGCCATTTGTTGGCGGGGCTGTAAATCTGAGTAGCTACTTTCTAGATTTGGCATGGTCTCTATAGCATCCACAGCGGATCTATAGGGACTTCTGAGTACCAATCCGGCTATGTCATTTACAATCTCAGGTTCTGCAGGGAATAGGTTTTCCACCGCTTGCACCAATTTAGTCCCCAACGGTAATGAAGACGACACTAACCCTTGGCACTTTTCCAGTAACATCTGGAAAACTCTTTCCGGTAATAGAATCGGCAAATTCAGCTTGACTTGCTGTGCCGCCCACCCCCAAACCGGAACCAAGTCAACTGACGGTTTGTCTACATAATCGGGGTAGTCTGTCAGTTGGTTTTCCCAGGGGAATAGCGGCGGGTGATTTTCAATTTGAATTTGTAACCGACGTTTAAGGACGGCTTGGAAACGTTCTTGCACAGTAGGAATTTCTCCCAGTTGAAAGGTTTGGGGTTTTGGTCTCGATCGAAAATCGCCACCGTTGGTCGCGGCGGCTGTTTCATCTAGATTGTTTACCCCCTGAACGTCCTTACAATCTCCCAAGTTTTCTTTTTCAGTTTCTTGAGGGTCGCCCAATAACCAAGTAAGCAACTGGTTTTGTAAGGATTCTGAGTCACTATTCATGAGTAGATGCACCCGATCCGGATATTAAAGAGTTACGAATTTCCCAAGCATGCTCAAGAATTTTAAACCACCGTTTTTGTAATTGTGCCATTGATAACCCTAAAGTTTTGGCAATCTTTTCGTCAGGTATTCCCTGTTGTTTTAACTCTAATAGAGACCTTTGCTTATCGTCCAGTTTTGCTGTATAAATTTGCCACTGTTGTGGTGTCAATCCTAGATTAGTGCGCAAATCGGCTTCTAGCCACTCATGCACTAACTCCCAACGATGCAACAGTGCAAATCGAATTAAGTGGTATTTAAATCGCTGTTGCAAATAATCCCGTTGTCTCGGCGTTAACCCTAAGATGGACTCTATTTCCTGTGCTGATAAATCTTGCAGGCGGAGGGAAAAGTAATCAGCACAGTCTGATTGTTGTTTTTCTTCTAGGTAGTTCATTAATTCTGTAACAACTACAGAACGTAAAGTATCTTCTTGGGGTTCGGGTTCTGGCTGTGTTGCCATTGCACTTCGCAATTGCTGCACGGCGGGATCTTCCCAAGAACCATCGCCTTCATTTCCGCTTCCCTCTGCGGCTTGTTCTATATCAACACAAGTTTCCGGTGGCTGTTGTTGAGAAAATGTTTGTGCTCGAAGAATAATGAGTTGTTGTTGGCGTCCTGGTAAGGGTATCCTCCTTTTGGCATAACGTTCGGTAAATGCCATATACTCTGCTAATTCCAACAGAGTTTGCGGACGATAACTAGCACTTAGTTGGTTTTCTCTTCGGAAAGCGTTTAGGGATTCTAAGTAAAAACTCTGTAAGAAATCTTCAATGACAACGAGCCGTCCTTGATAACTCAATTGTCTTTGAGGAGGATTTATGTAGCGATAAATAATCGCACTTAAGGTGCTATGTAATTCGACCCTACCTCGATTAGAACCCAACTCGTAGTACCTGAGACACTGTTGCAGCCTATGTTTGGCTAGAGCGATCGCGGAGTTTTCCACAGCCCCGGTGGCTTGGATGCGTTTGCTCTCACTGCAAATTCTATTGACTTCGGCGGCTATTCGTGTTGACACATCTCGACAGTTGTGCTCCGAAGCTTTTGTTGAGTGCTGAAGCTCCTTAAATAGGAGTTGATATATCGCCTCCACGCCGATAGAACTTACTCCCTGAATTGTTACGGTTGCGGCTGAATTCATAATCAAGTTTTAAAAAGACCCTAACATACTTGAGTACAACCTGTAAGCCTGCTTTTTAATTGCTTATATAACCACTTGCAGTTTTACAGATAATGATGGATTTACAAGCACAAATTCAATTGCTGATTGACAATGCACCCAAAGATGGTGTAACACCGCAACTTGTCACAGCAATCGCTCCTGTCCTGATCGCGATCGCTCAGAAATTACGCCGTTCCCAATACTACATACTCCAAAATTTGGATGGAAGCTGGGTTTTGACTACCTTAAGCAACCGCGCAAATCCACAGTTAGAAAAGCGCGTAATTTATGCTTTTCCTACATTACAGGATGTCCCACGCAAATCAAATGCTGGGCTTGACCCTCAATTGGTAGCTACACCCGTCCCTGTCACTCACATCCTGTTCCAACTGGTAGCAATGGAACCCGTAGATAGTATAGTTTTTTTTGAAACTTCTGGCATTAACAGTGATGGAGTAGAAATCAGACGAGCTGACCTGGAAAACCTAATTCAGCAGAAGCTTCAACAGAACAGAAAGAATATGCAAATTCCTCCGGACATTGCATAAATTTTATCAGCTATCAGGTATTAGCGTGTATACTCTCATGCTAAACCAATGAGTTGGTCTATGTATATGATTTAGTTATTAAGTCTTGAAAATTGGAGATTGGGGTGTCCCCAATCCCCAGTCCCTAAAACAGACGACTCAACACGTAATCAGCCATTTTAATCAACGCTTGACGGCTATCAGAAGGAGGTAGATCTGCTATGTGCTCTACTGCTGAGCGAGCATGATGGGTTGCTAGTTCCCGAGATCGCTGTAGACCCTGACTTTCTTCAATTAAGGAGAGGGCTTGGTCTAAATCTCCTTCTTGGGCAAATTCTCTTTCTATCAAAACTTCCAAGTACGGTTGTTCTTCTAACGCGAATAAAACGGGTGCTGTTAAATTGCCACTTTTTAAATCTGAAGAAGCGGGTTTACCCAAAGTATCTGTCGAACTGGTGAAATCTAAAATGTCATCCACAATCTGAAACGCTAAACCAATGTGACGCCCGTAGTTATACAAGTGCTCAGTAACTTCTTGAGAAACCTCGCTCAAAACTCCTGCTGCCTTAGCACTGTTAGCTATTAAAGAAGCAGTTTTGTAATAACTCTTATTTAAATAAGTCTCAATAGTTATACTGTTATCAAATCGACTTAATCCTTGCTGAATTTCGCCAGTTGCCAGATCCATTATCACTTGCGACAGTAGTTTCACTACTTCTAAATTGTCCAAATTTGCTAGATACCAAGAAGCTTGAGCAAACAAAAAATCTCCTGCTAAAATAGCAATTCGGTTACCAAACAAACTGTGAACTGTAGGAACATTACGCCGCATTTCTGATTCATCAACCACATCGTCGTGTACTAAGCTAGCCGTATGAATCATTTCTGTAATCTCAGCTAGACGACGATGGCGAGGCGTAATGTCCTGTTGGAGCATTGTTGCCCGCGAGATGAGTAAGACGATGGCTGGTCTAATACGCTTTCCCCCAGCTCCAAATAAGTGTTCGGCGGCTGCACAAAGGATGGGGTGACCATTTCCGACTAGCTGCTTCAAATTGTCTGCTAGTAAAAGCAGGTCAGCTTCCACTGGGGAAAAAAGGGAGGTGGCTGGGGTCATGGATGGGCAGACTCTGGCTTTAATTTACGAAAGTTTACATATCTTCTACTCATTTTAAGATAATCTAGTCATTTTTGAGATAAAGGGATAAAACATTAAGTATTGGGCATGGGCATTAGGCATTGAGCACTAGTCACTAAGGAAGTACTTTGTTACAATTCTTAAGGTATTAATGTGTATTCAAAAAGCTTAGGGATAAAATTGTCATTTTTTCTCATGAAGAAGAAAGCACACTGAGATAATTTTGAGTATATGTTCGCACTTAAAAGCAATCTTTAATACTTTTTTAAGAAATTTAAGCTCTTCTTTATTCTAAATAAAAGCGCTTTTCTTCATAAAAACTTTAATTTTCAGTAGATTTACTGTAGTGTTTTTACTAGTGACATTGAAAACAAGGGTAAATTGATTTTTTAGGTATAATATAGTTGTTTCTTATACATTAGTCACTTTTAAGTAAAAAATAATATATTCGATTCCTATGTAACTAACCGTAGAAAATTTTAAATTTAGCAGAAAAATTGGCGAAAAAGTCAGGGTGGTTGTGTTACGCTAAAATCAAGGGATTTTAAGTTATTGAGAGTTCACCATCCGGCGAGAAAATCACCAAGAGGTGTTTTCCTCTACTGGTGTTGTGAGTGAATAGAGTATCGTGGGCTTCGATCAAGGGAATTATTCGTTGGTTGAGTCCCTCGTGTCCAAAACCTCAAGGTTAAAGCCATGCGCTTCCTTTAGGGGAAACGTTGTAGTTCAGAGCACAGAAAAAGCACTTGCTTTGCAAGTGCGGGATTAAGTGCGTGTGAAATAATGCAGACTGGGTAGACTGCTGAAACAACAGATTGCGTTTGCCTTTTAGCAAACCAACTATTTGTTGCTGTAGGTATAGTTTGCAAAAAAATTCCTTATAAGTGGATTGCAAGGGAGAGCATTTAGCTCTACCGAAAAATTTGTTACGTAGACAGCCACTACAAAATGTAGTTTGTGGCTGAAGTTCTACATTATCTATTTAAGTTTATAACCCTTGGACACAAGACCTGGTAGAGAAGATGATTTACGGAAAAATGCCTATGATGATTTTTATATTAGCTTCTGGTTACTTGTTAGCAGTCTACCTCTTGTTGGCACTAGCAAAGAGAACTGGAAATAAGACAGCTAGCGAGAACTCTCTGCGAGTTTCTCAAACAAAGAAAGAGGATGTAGCATTAAGGTCAAATGTGACTGAGGCTACTAGCTTACACTAGTTAAGCGTCAACAGTCAACAGAGGGATTAAAGACTGGGGACTGGGAATTGGGAATATATTTTTCACCAGTCCCTAACCCCTAATCCCTAATCCCTAGCTCCTAACTCCTAACCCCTAATTCCTCAGCCCAATAGACTGCTTCAACGCTTGGTGTATACCCCAGCCATTGCAAGCAGGACTGAGCAAACTGTTGCGGACATCCACTGACAGCGAAACGTGTTGGGACTGGTGGATGAGTATTTTTCAAACCCATCACATCTAGTTCTCGAGCACAAGCAGCAACAACGTGTACAGCAGGATCGACTAACTGTACTTGGGACGGTAGAAGCGATCGCAATACTGGTGCTAAGTGAGGATAGTGAGTACAGCCGTAAACTAAGGTGTCAATCTGATGGTGTATTAGTGGTTCGAGGTACGAGCGTGCCACTTCTATGGTGTAGGGATCTCGAACGCGATTTTGTTCGATGAGTGGCACAAACTCCGGACAACCGACTTGCCAGACTTGAGTGTGGGGATTTACTTCTAGGATAGCATGTCGATATGCATTACTTTTGGCAGTTGCGGGAGTGGCAATGACTCCAATACGTTTACCACACTCCACTGCTGCCATTGCCCCAGGGAGGATAATTCCCAGGACGGGAAAAGGATATTCGTCCCGCACTGCCTCTAGAGCTAGAGCAGAACTAGTGTTACACGCCATAACAACCATCTTCACTTGTTGCTGTTGCATCCAATCGAGGATGTCACGGACATATTGTACTATTTCACCTGGTGTACGAATGCCATAAGGAAGTCGAGCCGTATCCCCAAAGTAAATAATAGATTCCTGGGGGAGTTGCTTGTAGAGTTGTCGCAGTACCGTTAAACCACCTACACCACTATCAAAAATGCCAATTGCGGCACGTTGAGGTTCGTTATCAAAATGAGAATAGCTGAACACAGGCAGAAAGTATTAATTTATGTTTTGCGATTGAATATACAATGACTGATGGCTAATAGCTAATGGCTAATGGCTAATTGTTAAAAGTCCTTCATTAGGATACTTTGACGCAAGTAGAGTGGGCAATACCCACCCTACTATTAACTATCTTTGACGTAAGTACCGAAGTATACCTTGAGCGATCGCATCCGCCATGCGATTTTGGTATTCGGGGCTTCCCAATCTGGGATTATCCTCTACACCAGTCATATAGCCAGTTTCTACTAAAATTGAAGGCATAGAACTTTTTCTAAGAACGTAAAATCGAGCTTTCCGTACTCCTCTGTTTTTGAGACTTGGGATGCTTTCAAGGATAGTATTATGGACGACACGAGCGAGATCGTAACCGCTGTCATAGTAATACGTTTCTAAACCATTAACATCAGGACGACCATCAATAGAGTTAGAGTGAACGCTAACAAACAAATCGGCATTCGCTCTGTCTGCTATATCTACCCGTCCTTGAAGTTCTACAAAATAGTCAGAATTACGAGTCAGCATGACTTGTACGCCGTTTTGCTCCAAAACAGATGCTACCCTTTGACTGATAGGTAGAACTACGTTCTTTTCCAGCAATCCACCAATACCAGGAGCACCAGAATCTTTACCACCATGTCCGGGGTCAACAACAATTACAACGCGCCCATTAGGTGCTCTTCGTCGTGCTACTGGCTGTCTGCCATAAGTTGGATTGATTGTCATCGGTCCGTTAGGCATGGGTTGCGGATACGATGGTCTTGCTAAAGGCGGTAAAGAAAATGGAGAAGTTACCGAACGAGTGCGCTGTAATTGTAGTGATAAAACTCGCTCTGTTAGTTGATTGAGTTGTCCAATTCGCACGCCCGGTGCTGGTTGAACGTACATAACAACTGTACGAGAATCTTTCTGTTGCAGTCGAATGCGAAAAATGGGGCTGCTTGCATCCAAACTGGGACCTTTGACGGGAGTTGCTAATTTAGCGTTGGGTATCGTGATTCTAAAAAATCCAGACGATCTATCCCAATTACTATCAATATATCCTAGAGCACCATCAGCTTTGATAAATAGCTGTGCGCCTGCACTCCCTAATTCTATGGATTGAATTGTAGATAGCGAGTCATTTGTACTTTCGTATGAACGCGGGTTATTGTCGGAGTAACGGGGTGAGTTACTATCATCATTATTTCTATCTGAATAACGACGCGAGTTACTGTCATCATTATTTCTACTGTTATTCTCTGCTACTCTCACTCCGTTACTATTTGGCAGAATTACCAAATCGCCATTAGAGTCAACATTTGTTCCCCAGTCTGGACTATCTTTTTCTACCCATAATGTCATTCGGACACCAGGTGGCTCACTTCTGAGGTCGGTAAATTCTATGTGTCTGACACCATGTTTGTTAACAGGTATATCCCGCATTGCGAAATCAGATGATAAAGCAGCACCAGAGATGTCAATATTGATAGCACTCTTATCCTTGCTGCGAAACATCTTTACCTTGGGAATGCTACCACTGGTACGGACAAACAACCCATCACCCGTGACACGTAAGTTTTCAATTTGAGCCATAGCTCCGGCAAGATTACTATTAGTACGACTACTAATAATGGTTCGTCTTGGAAGTGGCTCAATGTTTGTATTGGCAACGGGTTCTTTGTATAAATTAGCATTTGGTTCCTGTCTTTGTGCTGTATTGGAGTTAGGCTTAACAACACTGTAAACATTGAGTGAAGAGGGAACTCCTTGTTCGGCTTCTGGCGTCGGTAATTGTACGAACCAACGACTGGGAGTTCTTCCCTCAAATTTCACTTGCTTTGGATCGAGGCTATAACCAGGACTTAGTTCTACAACAAGACGAGTTGTTTGTTCGTCTAATTGTCCAATACGGATAATGCGAATAGCACCACCAACTTGCTGTATCAGCTGGCGGCGTTCAAATTTTACTCCAGGCAAATCGATGACTAAGCGAGTTGGGTTAAAAATAAGTTGCGCCTGGGGTTGAACGGGTCCCTCTGTGCGAAATTCTAATCGGTTTAGATCGCGATCGTATCGCCAGGATTGCAGTTTTGCTGCTTGTGCTGGCGACGAAGCTATGAACACTGCACTTGTTGCAACAGCACCAGATAACAGCCAGTTAATTTTCACAATTTTTCTCCAGATTCGTACTTATAAGAGCTGTCAAAATGCCAAAGCTTTGGTAAAGACTCATACCGTCACCGCTCAGCATTATTAAGAAAGTCACTTTAGAAGTAAAGCTTGCGCTTAGTTCTTAGCGGATGAAATTTATAAGAATGAAGGATAAAGAATGAAAAAAGTAGTATAACTCGGTACAAATCTTTAATTTTTTTGTGGAATTTACTCATATTTCATACTTCACACTTCATATGCTCGATACAGTTGACTGATATGGTACCGATTCACAGACACCACTGATATATAACTGAAAAAATATAAATACTTGGGTTGAACTCGCGAAAACCCTTATCAGTCACTATAAGTTATGGAAAATGTTACCATTACAAAGTTTATCTCAAAGGGTCAGTTGTCTATTTATTCTTTTTATAGTCCCCTCTTGAAAATGGGAACTGGGGATTGGCGATTGGGGACTAGGGAAGAGAGGTTTTCACGAGCGGTTGTGTAATATATCATATGACCGTCAATCTTTAAAGTGACAAAAGTCAGAAGTTATGAATTTTTTGGCAATCCTGGGTCTTATAACCGTACTCATATCCATCACCATCTGGTAAGTTAAGTGTGATGTCACACATTATTCCCACTTTGAAGTCTAAAGAAACACTTTTTACAGAATATATATAAAAGAATATGGGCTATTACCAAGAGCGCGATCGCGCTCTTGGTAATAGCCCATCGAAAATTTATTTTTTCTCAGAGGACAAAATAAACGGTCATGCGTCCGTTATCTTTGTCTGAGGTACTCTACAATACCATTCGCGATCGCCTCTGCCATTTGATTTTGGTACAGGCGGTTACCTAGCTTAGCAGCGTCCTCACGACCAGTTAAGTAACCTGTTTCTACAAGAATCGAAGGCATAGAACTTTTTCTAAGGACATAAAATCTTGCTTTTCGGACTCCTCGGTCTCTAACATTAACACTGCGGAGAATACTGCTGTGAACAGTTCTCGCTAGACTTAAACCGCTATCGTAATAATATGTTTCCAAACCACTCACATCTGGACGCCCTGCTCCTGCTGAGTTAGCATGGATACTAACAAACACATCAGCATTTACCTTATCTGCTATGTCAACCCGCCCTTGGAGACTTACAAAGTAGTCAGAATTTCGGGTTAGCACTGCTTGTACGCCTTTTTGCTGCAAAAGTTCAGCTATTCTCGAGCTAATGGGTAAAATAACGTCCTTCTCTTGAATTCCTCCAATACCAAGTGCGCCCGGATCTTGTCCGCCATGTCCGGGGTCAACAACAATAATGACTTTTCCTTTGGGGACGCGAGGACTTCGAGATGGAAGCGTAGCCGACCTCGGTGGTAGAGGTTGTGGGGTGGTTCGGGATATAGGCGGTAAGCCTGTAGGAGGCAATATTGTACGGGTGCGTTCTAATTCTAGAGCTAGCAGGCGCTCGTTTGATTGGTTGAGTTGTCCAAATCTCACTCCTGATGCGGGTTGAACGTATATAACTACTGTACGGGAATCTTGCTGTTGCAAGCGGACTCGCAAAATGGGGCTGCTAGCACTAAAATCTGGACCTTTGACTGAAGGAGCTAACTTAGCATTGGGAATAGTAATTCGGTAGAAACCAGAAGCCCTTTCCCAACCACTGGTAGCAGATGATAAAGTACGATCGCCTTTAATCAGCAGTTGAGTTCCAGCAACATCCACTGACTGAATTGTCGCAATGGAGTCGTTGCTTGATGATTCTGGCAAAGGTATAGATCGACTCTCACTTGGAGAGTTTAAATTATTTGAATAATTTTCTCTAGAGGAGTTATTCGCAAAACGATTGGGTAGCAGCACCAAACCACTACTACTACCACCTTGGCTCGTACTAACTCGCCAATCAGGGCTACCGCGATCGACTCGTAACGTTAATCTTACAGTTGGTCTTGCTGTTCTCAGTTGGTTAAACTCAATGCGGTTTATCCCATACTGGTTAGCTTTAACATCTGGCTGGGAAAAATTGGACGCTAGGGTAGCACTGGGGATATCAACAAAAATAGTAGAGCGATCGCGACTGCGAATAATTTGAAATTTGGGTATTTCTCCATTTATACGGACAAATAAACCGTCCCCCGTGACTTGCAAGCTCTCAATTTGAGTTGTAGCTTCAGGGATAGTCACAACTTGTTTTGAAAACTCTGGTTTGTTTTCCTGCGAGTCTACCGTGACAACGCTGTAAACATTTTTCAGAGATGAAACATTTCTGGGAGGTAAAACAGTTCTGGGAGGTAAAACAGTTCTGGAAGTTGTAATTTTAACTTCCTCACTTTCATTCGAGGTTGCTATTTGCTCAGTTTGTGGTTTTGGTAATTGTACTATCCAGCGACTGGCAGTTTTTCCCTCAAATTTCACTTGTTTTGGATCGAGAGTATAACCCGGACTCAACTCGACAACAACACGAGTTATCGCTTTCTCAAATTGACCGATCCGAACAGCGCGTATAGCACCGCCAACTGATTTTGTCAATTGTGGACGCCCAAATTCAATTCCTGGCAAATCGATAACCAAGCGCGTGGGGTTAAAAACCAGTTGCGCTCGAGGTTGAACAGCACCTTCGGTATTGATTTCCAATCTATTTTGATTAGCATCAAAACGCCAAGACTGTAACTTCGCTGCTTCCGCAGGCGCAGCCAGCATACATAATGAAGTAGTTACAAAGGTACCAGGTAGTAACCAGTGCATTTTCACAGTGTTTTCTCCTGATTCGCATTCATAGAGCCGTCAAAATTTCAAAGTGTTAGCACATCCTCACACTATCACCGCCCACACCTGGTTTTAATGCTGAAAGCATCAAATCCTTACTAGGAATTGGAATAGTGGCGTCGAATCTAGTATGTCCACCCTATTTACTATGCCGTTATGACATCAAAAAAGTCCATTTTTCTAAAACACTAGACTACACTAACTAATGAGATAACCAGCATTTTTAACAGCAGTCAATCCCTATAGGTAACACTTGAATCGACAAGGGATTTATCGAGTTGTGTAATTTTTGGTATTTGATGCACCAACTGACAATTGTTGGCTGCTATTTTCCATTGTGGTATTGACTTTTAAGTCCTACTGTATTAAAGGCTAGAGAATATCTAGGGTTGAACTAGAGAGCAGCGGAATGGAAGGACAAAAAGAACATACCTAAAGTCGATTCTTTTTAGAAAAACTTCTAAAAATTCCATCTCTGGAGACGTAGTTTTGGGAACGGAAGTTCCTTGAGGATTGGGGATTGGGGAACTCGGGGCCCCCTCTGGGGATAAGGGGCAATGAGGACTGGCGATTGGGGAACTCGGGGCCCCCTCTGGGGATAAGGGGTAATGGCGATTGGCGATTGGGGAACTCGGGGCCCCCTCTGGGGATAAGGGGCAATGGGGATTGGAGATTGGGGAACTCGGGGCCCCCTCTGGGGATAAGGGGTAATGGCGATTGGCGATTGGCGATTGGCGATTGGGAAAAAAGCCCGTTCTACCCTGTCCCTCCTGTCTCCCCAGTCCCTGGTCTCTAGTCCCTAGTCCCTAGTCCCCAGTCCCTAGTCCCTCTTCTCTACAAGAGAATTGCTACCAGAACCGTCAAAAACTAATTTTTCTGTATCGGTAGCTGTCTCATCGGGTTCTGGAAATACAAATCTTAACAAAGGTGGGGCTAAAAATGTTGTCAGAATAACCATCATAATTATTGCTGCCTCTAAAGGTTTGGAGAGAACTCCTGTAGAGGAGCCAATACCAAGAAAAACTAATCCTACCTCACCTCGAGGGATCATTCCAACACCAATTGCCAAACGATTGACTTGAGGGATTCCAAAAACACTCAAACCCGTGGCAACTTTCCCAATAATCGCAACAGTAATCAGGAAGATTGCCATGACTAAGCCCTCACGATTGGCGGGAATCGCTGGATTTAGCACCCCCAAATCGGTTCTTGCACCAACGGTGACAAAGAAAATAGGGACTAGTAAGTCAGCAATAGGCGTGACTTGTTTTTGCAGTTGGACGCGCTCGTCGGTCTCATCTAAAACTAACCCAGCAGCAAAAGAACCTAAAATGGCTTCTAGCTGTATAACAGCCGCAAGGTACGCCATCATATAGGAAAAGGTGAATGCTGGTATCACTAATTCACCACGAGTTTTTAACTTTTTAGCGATCGCGACAAAAGTCTTACTAAAAACCTTACCTAGGACAATCGATCCTATAAGGAAAGAGGTAGCGCTAATCAGCAAGTAAACGACTTTACCCAAATCCACCGTGCCTTCTTTAGCAAGGCTTGCGACCACTGCCAGAATTATAATTCCCAGCACATCATCAATAACGGCAGCACCCAAAATTATTTGTCCTTCTTTTGAATTGAGACGCCCCAATTCTGACAAGACTTTGGAAGTGATACCTATACTGGTAGCCGTGAGAGCCGCCCCAGCAAAAATTGCGGGTACAGTTGAGATGCCAAATAAAGCCATTAAGCCAGCCGTACCAGCAGCAAAGGGTAAAACTACTCCTACGCATGCGACGACAGTAGCTTGTATTCCAACTGCCATCAAGTCTTTGATGTTCGACTCTAAGCCGATTTCAAACAGAAGAACAATAACACCCAATTCTGATAATATAGTCAGAACTTCAGACTGTGCTGCAAACACTGCATCAACTGCATCTGGATTCAGACCAGCTGTAGTTTGGAGGAAGCTCATAATCAGAGAGCTAGAACTGTCCGCGCCCCCTTCAGGAAACACCAAAAGATGTAGCCCTGAAACTCCAACAACTACGCCAGCTACAAGTTCACCCAAAACAGGAGGTAAACCTATGCGGTTGGATAACTCTCCACCAACTTTACTGGCAAGATAGATACTAACTAAACTGAGCAGCACTGCTGCCAGAACCATTGAACTATCTGCTGCTTCTGTTGCGGTTGCTAACAGAGGTAATGGGAATGAGAAGGTTGTTAAACTTAACTGCATTGGTTACCAAAAAAAACCCTTCTCTTTAATTTACAAGTTTGTTGAGAGCAACTATCATTCATGGGTTAAGAAAACGACTGAATTAACCGATCGCTCTTCGTTAATTGTAGAAGGCGTTGCCAGTAAAACTCTGATACAGGCACTACAGATAGTCGAGGAAGCCTCAACAAATCAAAGTTTTCAAAATGGCTATCAAGTTTTATTTCGGATAAAGTCACTGGATGCTTGACCTTCTGCACTGCTTTTAACCGCACAACAACTCGTTTGGCATCATCTAATTTTGGATCGGGGTAGGGCAGGCTCACAACTTCTGCGATACCAACAACCTGTCGCTCTTTGCCTGTGTGGTAGATAAATGCCAGCTCGCCAATTTTCATTGTCCGTAGATGCTTGAGAGCTAAAGCGTTGTTCACTCCATCCCAAACTCCCTCACCATCTTTTTCTAGATGGCTATAAGAGTACTCTTCTGGTTCAGTTTTCAGCAACCAGTATGCCATTTTCAGTTTCCAAAAACGTAACTACACTGCTTTTTGATTTTATCAATGCCAAATTAACAACATATCTTACTGCAAGATTCATAGGGTAGGCATCTCTAGGTAAGGGGTGGAAGCTACCATTTTGGACTAACTTAATTTTCTCTAAATCGTTGAGGAGTGAAAAATGAATACCGTTACGTTTGGTTCTCGATTGAATCCCAGAAATCTATGGAAAACTGTACCTATAGCTTTGCTTTTATGTGTCACTCTTTCCCAATCTACTTTGGCACAAGAGAAACAAAGAATGTTGCGGACTTTAACTGTTAGCGGTCGCGGAACGCAAGAGATTCCTACAACTTTATCTCAAATTACTTTAGGAGTGGAAGTTCAGGGGAAAACAGCACAAGAAGTTCAGAAAGAAGCAGCTAGGCGATCGTCAGATGTGGTAGAACTTTTGAAAACTCGAAAAGTTGAGAAATTACAAACTACAGGTATTAGTCTTAACCCAGTTTACAGCTACAATAATAACGTACAACGTCTAACTGGGTATACAGCAACTAACACTGTAAGTTTTCGTTTGCCTACCGAACGTGCTGGTACTTTATTAGATGAAGCTGTCAAGGTTGGGGCAACACAAATTAACAGCATCAGTTTTACTGCTAGCGAAGATGCTCTTGCTATTGCCAAACAACAAGCCCTTAAAGAAGCAACTCAAGATGCACAACAGCAAGCGGGTGCTGTTTTGAGTGCATTAGGATTCCAAGCCAAAGAAGTTGTTAGTATTGAAGTCAATGGGGCAAATGCGCCAACGCCACCACCAAGACCGTTCAGAGCAGAGGTAGGACAGTTGGCGGCAAAAGATGCTTCCACTCCTATAGTTGGTGGCGAGCAACAAGTGGAAGCTACAGTAACATTGCAAATTAGTTATTAGTTTAGGGATGTCCAAGAAATAAATTATCCATATTGTGGTACGGGCGTCCTCGCCCGTCACTAATAAAGAATGGGCGAGGACGCCCGTACCACAAGAGAAAGTTGGTTATTTTTTTATTTGGAAGTCCCTTAGTGGTTGAATGATAAGTCAGACGCCTATCCTACACCATCAACCAAAACGATCGGGATTGCTATCGATTCCGTCAGTTTCGACATCTTTCTTGGAACCAAGTAACTCTAGCTTGTCCACGCGGATAACGGGCGAAGAGCGTTTATTGCCGTTCTGGTCAACCCAAGAATCGAGTTTGAGGGAACCTTTAACGCCAATTAGACTACCTTTTTTCACATAATCGGTGGCAACTCGTGCTTCGTTTCCCCAAAGTTCTAAGTTAAACCAATCGGGTTCATCACTTCTACTAGTGGGGCGTCTGACAGCTAGAGAAAACTGACATTTCATTTTCCCTGTTTCGAAACAAGTTAGCTTAGGGTCCATGCCAGCACGACCCACTAAAGTAACAATGTTAATACTCAAAATCGTCCTCCTTCAGTACAGATGTACTTGTTAAGTTTGACTACTATGATAGCGAATTACATCGCTAAAAAAATATTGTTAAATAAATAACAATTATAAATACTGAGAGAACTGATGAAAAATATTTTGTGTAAACTACAAAAGCATACGGATACACATATGAAGCTAAAGAATATAAAACAGTAGAAGCTTGGGGCTGGTTGAAGGAATAAAAAAAAATATATGAAAAGATATTCTGCTTTACTAGACTCAGGGCAAAATACGTAATAGAATCCAGCACGATTCTCTCTTGCGTTTGTAGTAAAAAGTATTGGAATTAGGGGGCGTAGAGACGCGTGGGTCTTTTTAGTAAATTTTCCTTATCGCGGGATATGGGTATCGACCTCGGTACTGCCAACACCCTTGTATATGTATCTGGTAAAGGGATTGTTCTTCAAGAACCTTCTGTAGTGGCGATCGATCAAAACGAGAAAGTTGCCTTAGCAGTGGGAGAAGAAGCAAAAAAAATGCTCGGTCGAACACCAGGGAATGTAATTGCCTTACGTCCCTTACGGGATGGTGTAATTGCTGACTTTGACACGGCTGAGTTGATGTTAAAAAGTTTTATTCAGCGAGTTAACGAAGGTAAAGCCTTAGTTTTACCCCGTATAGTCATAGGTATTCCTAGTGGAGTCACAGGGGTCGAAAGACGAGCTGTGATGGACGCTGCTACTCAAGCGGGCGCACGAGAAGTTTACCTCATTGATGAACCTGTGGCTGCAGCTATTGGGGCTGGGTTACCTGTGGCAGAACCAACTGGCAATATGATTATTGATATTGGTGGTGGGACAACAGAAGTCGCAGTGCTCAGTCTTCAAGGTACGGTACTTTCAGAATCAGTACGCATCGCTGGAGATGAACTGACGGAAGCTATCATGCAGTATATGAAGAAAGTTCATAACTTAGTGATTGGAGAACGAACTGCGGAAGATATCAAAATTCGCATTGGTTCGGCGTATCCCACTCACGATGATGATGACGCCATTATGGAAGTTAGAGGTTTACACCTGCTTTCTGGTTTACCGCGAACTGTAACCATTAAAGGTCCAGAAATTCGCGAAAGTATGTCCGAACCACTGTCAGTCATCATAGAAGCGGTGAAGCGAACCCTGGAACGGACACCTCCGGAACTAGCAGCAGATATCATCGACCGAGGAATTATGCTTGCTGGTGGAGGCGCGTTACTTAAAGGGTTAGATACCCTTATTAGTCATGAAACGGGTATAGTTACACACGTTGCTGCCGATCCATTAAGCTGTGTGGTTTTGGGAACAGGACGGGTGTTAGAAAACTTCAAACAATTGGAACGTGTATTTAGTGGACGTTCTCGAAATATGTAAAACAATAGATTTTCAGATATGGAGTTCTATATTTATTCTATATTTATTATAGATATAGAATTCTTTATCTTATGTAAAGTTACGGCTAGAGAAGGTTATTATGTTTACAGCACGCCGCTGGTGGGAGCGTAGAGGATTACAAATTGGTTTGTTAGGTATAGTTATCGGTGGTGCTTGGGTGCTCAGACAAACCCAAGGTGCGCTTCTTATCGAAGTTTACGAGGGTATCACTCGTCCGTTCCAGATGTTGCAAACAGCATCAGCACCAGAAGAACGTTCCGGAGACACTCCTAAAGTATTAGAACTTCAAACCCGCATACAAGATTTAGAAAATCAAAATAAAAAATTAAAACAGTTATTGAGTTATGTAGAAAAGCAGCCTTTATCAGCACGCCCAATTCCCGCTAGGGTTGTAGGGCGAAGTGCTGATAATTGGTGGCAACAAGTTACCCTCAATCGCGGTGCGATCGCCGGAATTAAAGAAGGTTATGTTGTTAAAGCTGATGGTGGGTTAGTAGGTTTAGTAGAAAGTGTCACTCCTAACACGAGTCGCGTGCTGCTCATTAGCGACCTCAAGAGCCAAGTAGGTGTCACCGTTACCCGCACTGGTGCTAAAGGCGTATTGCGGGGAGATGCTTCTGCAGATGCCGTGCTGGAGTTTTATGAAAAAGTTCCAAATGTCAAACCTGGAGATTTGGTTGCTACGTCTACTTATAGCCAAAAATTTCCATCAGGTTTAGCTGTAGGAAAGGTGAAATCTTTAGATTTGAAAAAATTACCCGCTTCAGTGGCAAAAGTAGAACTTTTCCCTCCCATACGGTCCTTAGATTGGGTAGCTGTCTACCCCAAGCCTGAAAACGTAGAGCCAGAAAAACCCACTTCAGAAAATACACAGTTAGAAAAAACTAATTAAAGATGCAATTTATACAATTAAATGGTGGCAGGCAGCACAAACCAAAACCAAAAAAGCGAAAATCTAGAGTAAAAATTAGTCCGCTTTCTCGTTGGAATCCCTTTCTACGTCAAGTGGTTGATTGGGCGATTACAGCTGGGTCAGCATTCATATGCTTAATGATACTTCCTACCCGTTTTCCCGGTATGGAATTGTTAGGCATAGGACCTAATTGGACTGTGATTTGGGTAGTTGTCTGGAGCGTAAAACGTACAACCTTTCAAGGAATCTGTGCCGGGATAATTTTAGGGCTGTTACAAGATGCTATGACTTCACCAGACCCAACTCATGCTTTGAGTTTAGGTATTGTGGGGGGGCTTACGGGAATGCTCCAAAAACAACGTTTTATTCAAGAAGATTTTATTTCTATTGCCTTAATTGCATTTGGTATGGCAGTTCTGGCAGAAACAATTTTTGCGTCACAGTTAACTTTAATGGGCAATGCTGTGGCGGCAGATATCTGGGCTTATTTCCAGAAAGTTGCCCTTGCTTCTGCTATTCTTAGTAGTCTATGGGCACCAGTTGTCTATTTTCCTTTGAATCGTTGGTGGCAAAACTTTAAGCTAGCTGAACAGTTGTGAAAATGGTTAGTGGTTAGTGGTGTAGGACAGGCGTCTCGCCTGTCATCGTTAGTTAGTAGGGTGGGCATTGCCCACCATGTGATGTTGTAGGGCATAGCCCCACCTACTAGCAACTAACAAGTGGCGGAGTGTGAGTATTTTGGGTATGTATGCCCAGACAGGAGTGAAGCGCTATAACAAACCCGGTTTTCTTAAGAAGCTGGGTTTATTGTTTGTGGGCTTCCAATCTTGTGGTGCTTTGCATCTTGCCCGCAAGTCATTAAAGGCGGGCGAGGACGCCCACACTACAGTTATGAAAAGCGGGCGAGGACGCCCACACTACAGTTATGAAAGGCGGGCGAGGACGCCCGCACTACAGTTATGAAAGGCGGGCGAGGACGCCCACACTACAGTTATGAAAGGCGGGCGAGGACGCCCGCACTACAGTTATGAAAGGCGGGCGAGGACGCCCACACTACTAACTTTTTGTAGAGCTCTAAGGTAACCTGTTGGAATGGAATAGTTATAAAGTTATTTTGTATGAATAACTCCCCATTGCTTCCTCAACAGGACATCTTACAATTTAATGAAACTCAAGTCGTGTCAGAAATTGGACAAAATTCACAAGTAGTGCCAACTGTAGGAACTAATTTTGACCGGGCTATGATGCAACGGTGTGTGGAATTAGCCCGCTTAGCCCTAGGAAGGACTTCTCCAAACCCCATGGTAGGAGCAGTTATTGTTAAAGATGGAAAGATTGTGGGGGAAGGATTTCATCCCCGTGCTGGCGAGCCTCATGCAGAAGTTTTTGCATTAAAAGCAGCTGGTGACGATGCTCGTGGTGCTACTATTTACGTTAGTCTCGAACCGTGCAATCACCACGGGAGGACTCCCCCGTGTTCGGAGGCATTAGTTGCTGCTGGGGTGTCTAAAGTTGTGGTAGGTATGGTCGATCCCAACCCACTTGTCGCGGGTGGTGGTATTGCTCGTCTGCGTGCAGCGGGAATAGAAGTTTTGACTGGAGTTGAGGAGGAAGCTTGTCAGAAGTTGAATGAGGGCTTTGTCCATCGCATTCTTTACAAACGACCTTTTGGGATTTTGAAGTATGCCATGACCTTAGATGGTAAAATTGCCACTTCTACAGGTCACAGTGCTTGGATCACAAGTCAAGCTGCTCGCTATCGAGTTCATCAAGTTAGAGCGGCTTGTGATGCAGTTATTGTTGGTGGTAATACAGTTAGACACGACAATCCCCATCTTACTAGCCATCAAGAAGGAGCACACAATCCTCTGCGTGTTGTGATGAGTCGCCGTCTTGAATTACCTGAAAAAGCTCACTTGTGGCAAACTTCTGAGGCTCCCACTTTAGTTTTAACAGAACTAGGTGCTAACCCTAGCTTTCAAGAACTGTTACGTAAGCTTGGGGTGGAAGTGGTGGAATTAACACCACTCACACCAACTCGGGCAATGGCTTACTTGTATGACCGGGGTTTTTGCAGCGTCCTTTGGGAGTGTGGTGGGGTTTTAGCTGCTAGTGCGATCGCTGAAGGAGCCGTGCAAAAAGTTCTTGCCTTTATTGCTCCTAAAATCATCGGTGGGAACAATGCTCCTACACCCGTGGGCGATCTTGGTTTTAGCACCATGACCGAAGCGTTATCTTTAGAACGTGTAGAGATGCGAGTTGTGGGTTCTGATTGTGTAGTGGAGGGTTATTTATCTACCAATCATTAGTTATCGCTCACCAATCGCCGGTCACTGGTCACTGGTCACTGGTCACTGGTCACTGGTCACTGGTCACTGGTCGGCGTTCTTGGGCCATATCCCGAATCAGGGTTAAACGGGATTTGATATAGTCGCTCAAGAAACCGGTTTCATGATGGTCTAGCAGAGCTTGGGTTGTGGTTTGCTTTACTAACCATTGCACCAAGGTGGCGTCATCAAGCTGTAAAAGCGTCTTGGTTTGGGCGGTTTCTACCACAGACCAAAGTTGACGCATAATCGTAGGAGTCATTCGACCTCCATTTAAACATTAGCCTAGCTGTTTTCAGAATACACAATTCCGGCAATTGCTTCCGGTGTGAATGTACAACATGACACAAGTGTTATTGAAAATTTAATATATCGAGTTATAAGTTGATAATGGTTAATAATGTATAAGTTTCACTGATATTTTAGCTACTACCAGAGAAAAAATTGTTTTTTTGGATAACTTTAAATTCTATCGCTTTTAGCGATCTTAAACTAGCTACTAAGGGTGCAAAAAGATAATATATGGTCACCGTTATTGTTGTGCTTAATATGCTCATATCTCTGACGCTTTTCTATATGGCTTGGCAAATTTGGCTGCTAAAACGGCGAGTGGCAAGAATTGCTGATATTTTAAGTGCTGCCGAACGCAGTACTCATGCTGTATTACATAAAGCTCCTACAGCAATTTACGTAGGTCAGAGAAATATTCATAACTTACGCCAAGGAAACCAACCAAAACAATTACAAATTCAACAGGTAAGGGAAATTTTTAGTCTTCTTGCTTTTGGTGAAAAAATATGGCGTCGTTACTTTTTTAGATTCCAAAGAATACGTGTAAAACAAAGAATTTAAAATTTAGGCATTTTCAAATTCTCAGAATTTCAGTAGAATTATCACTATAGATAGTTACTAAAAAAACACAAAGAGAGTAATAGCAACCTTTTGCCGTCACAAATTGTCAACAGAATTATAAAGTTGGGATTTCGCAAAGTATGGAAACCCACATAGAATGTGTATAAGGAGAAAAAAAGCAAATGTCTAACAACCGTTCAGGATTATTTTTCGGTGGATTAATGTTAGGATCTGCCATTGGTACCCTAACCGGATTACTCTTGGCACCTCGCACGGGACGTGAAACACGACAGCTATTAAGAAAATCTGCCAGTGCTCTACCAGAATTAGCAGAAGATATTTCAACAAGTGTTCAAATGCAGGCAGACCGCCTATCTGCTAACGCACGTACTAATTGGGATGAAACACTAGATCGATTGCGAGATGCGATCGCAGCCGGTATAGACGCTTCCCAGAGAGAAAGCCAAGTTTTAAAGCGGCACAACACAGAACAAAACTCAGATCCTGTTACACCACATTTAGATAGCTAGTAAACGATACCAAAGTGATTGACCCCCTTTTTTGGCTAGGACTATCTATACTTCTAGTGGCCGCTAGCCTTACTGCGGTTTTGGTAGCGGCTCTACCCGCGTTACTAGAAGTAGCACGGGCTGCTCGGAGTGCAGAAAAATTATTTGACACCCTTTCAAGAGAGTTACCATCAACTTTAGAAGCCATTCGTCTGACAAGCTTAGAAATCACTGATTTAACTGATGATGTCAGTCAAGGAGTCAAAAGCGCTGGTCAAGTTGTCCAGCAAGTCGATCGAAGTTTAGATAGCGCCAAACAACAAGCGCAAAGCGTTCAAGTCGGAACCCGCAGTATTGTGGTAGGGATGAAAGCTGCTTGGAAGACCTTCACACGTTCAAAACCTTCAAGAAGAACAGTCGAGCGTTTGCCTCAATCTCAGAAAGCGCAACTGTCATTGCAAGAACGAGAAGCTCGGCGTATCAGCGATCGGTAACCAGTGACCACCTGACCAGTGACCACCTGACCAGTGACCACCTGACCAGTGACCACCTGACCAGTGACCAGGGATTAATCGACCCTGATAGTTGAAATAAAAAATATCTCAAAATTTCTTGTGGGATGGATGATTTCTTGCTTAAAGATTCAGTATGTATGACTCCTGTTTGATTTTTGAAATAGATGTAGGGTGGGCATTGTCACCATATAAAGCTATTGGTGGGCAATGCCCACCCTACAGTACAGAGACTTTTACATAAATGACTTACGATCCCTACAATAAATGGTCATTTAGTCAAAAAAATGCGCCAAATGACAAAGCAGGTAAAAGATACATATATCAACACAGTTAACCAATCTTGCCAGTTACCTGAAAGCGCCATAACAGTCAAGCTATTAATTATTAATCATTATTAAAGAATACCTGGTCACTGGTCACTGGTCACTGGTTACTGTTTATGCCGAACGTGCCACTCAGTATAAAAGAAGAGAATTGCGAGTAAAAGGTAACCAACTGCCCAAGCAACTCCCGTGCCAAAACCTAAATTTACTACAGTATCTGATACAGTCCAACGATAACTGTGCATTAAGCCAAACCAAGAAAGCGCAGCAGCTGCAATAGACCAATAAGCAGCTTTACGAAAATCTCGTTCAATAATATACACTACGATCCCAGCCAAAATCATGGCAGAAAAAATAAAACCTTGCTCTAGAGCAAAAGCACCATCAATATAAGTGTCACTTAACTTAAATGGCTGAATTAACGCTGGTGTTATGGGTTTTTCCGGTGTTCCCAAACCTGCTGCTCTCAGTGCATTTTTAGCGATCAGAGCACCCCAGCCTGCAATACCAGGTAACAACCCGACAACAACAGCAGGAGCATGGTGAGGTGGAGTGGCTGTAAAACCTTGAGCAACAATCACAATCCCAATCCATAATACAATTGCCATTCCAGCTTCAATTGGCACAAAGTAAGAAACTATAGCGACAGTGCCGGTGAGACAAAGCAAACCCATAATAACGCCGTTAAGAACCGAGTAACCAACTCTTGCGCCCAATGCTTTCCAACCAGGATGACCGATATAAATGGTCGTTGGAAAACAGGAACCAAAAACAGCAGCAACTAGCGTACCAATACCATTGGCAGCAAGGCTTGGGGCAGCAGGATAAGTATCTCCAGCAGCTTCAGCGCTTTCTAAATTCTGCAAGCTACCAACAAGGTTAAAAAGCCCCATTGGTAAAATGATACTGAAATATTCCACTAACACTGACCGACTATTCCACAGTTGCCCAATCCATAACCCTGGAATGTAAACCCCAATAGGTTGTACCGCAGCACTAAATTTGGCACTGTCCCAACTGACTAAACCTGTTCCCCATGCAAGACCAACTCCTAAAAGAACTGCTAGCAAACCACCAGGTATGGCAAATCGAACTTTTCCAAAATAAGTAATCAGGATGACGCCTAGGGGAACTAAACCTACAACAGGGCTGGCAAAAGTTCGGAAAAGAAATCCAATGGCAATAAAGGTGATGGCAATACCGCCTAAAGTGGAAAGCATCGCTGCACGTGGAGTCAAGCGCCGAAGAAAATCGCCAATCCACGCACCCGACAGTTCAATCAAACCAGACCCCAAGCAAGCAACAAGCCCCGCTTGCCATGCTAGCTCAGCTGCTTGTTCTGAAGATGCACCTTGTGCGATCGCAGCTAGTCGAACAGGTAACATAACTAAAAAAATATGAGCAAACAGGCTAACTGTGTTAATCCCATAAGGTAAAGCAGTTATGTCATCCCGTTGCTCGCGTTGACCTTTTTGGTAAGCTAACCAACTGTAATAGAAATTGCCTACGATTAAACTGAGAGCTACTCCAGGCAAGATACGTCCATACACTAAGGAAGTAGAAAAGCCAAGCACTCCTTGACAAAGGTTAACAATCAACAAAATTTGAATCAAGTTATCAAGAGCTAATCCGAAGAAACCATCTATGTCTCTACGAATAAACCAACGACTTGCTTTGGGTGTTGCAGTTTCCATTTTTAAATTCTCTGAGAAAAAACATTAGAAATGAAATGGGATTGGGAAGAGGTTAGGTCGTGTAAAAATAAGTATTATTCTCAAAAATAGTCTAAAGATGAGAATCTTTTCGTAGTAGCGTTTGGATTTTAGGATATCAGGATTTGCTTCTGTTGGAATGAGCGCGATCGTTTCCGTGTATTTCTAATCCCCAAGCCTCAACACTCCAAGAAGTTCTATTTGATTTAGAGTGTTAGATTAGATTAAAGTTAAAAAGTGTAAAGAAGTTTCACTTTTCACGTACTCTTTTAAAACAACTCGTTCACTTCTACTGGATATAACCGTATAAAAAAGCTTATGCAGCATAGTATTTGGCGAAGGTTTTTAGCATTTGCAGCAGTACTGTTTTTAGCTGGATCGATTTGGATAACACAATCTTCCAACGCATACGCTTATGACAATCCCGAGTTACTACCGGATACTCCAACCCCAGTTGTAGACTTAGCGAAATCTCTCAACAGCATTCAAGAAGAAAAGCTTGTCAAAGATTTTGAACAATTTGAAGCCGATACGGGCTGGAAACTGCGAGTGTTGACACAATACGATCGCACCCCAGGTCGTGCAGTCATCAACTTTTGGGGTCTAGATGACAAAAGTGTTTTACTTGTTGCTGACTCTCGTGGTGGAAACATACTCAGCTTTAGTGTCGGTGACGCTGTTTATGAATTACTGCCACGTACTTTTTGGATTGAATTGCAGACCCGCTTTGGAAACTTGTACTTTGTGAGAGAACAAGGCGAAGACCAAGCAATCTTACAAGCTATGGAAACAGTGAAAACCTGTTTACTACAAGGAGGTTGCGGCGTTGTTCCGGGATTACCGCGAGAACAGTGGATTCTGACTTTAATTACCTCTACCATTGGAGGGATTATCTGTGGATTAGCCGCTCAACCTCGACGTGAAGGAGAAGTTATTGCTTGGCAATGGGCTTTAATTTTCTCACCTTTGTGGGGAATTTTGTTTCTCGCCTTTGGTATCGGACCAGTTGTTACTAGAACAAGTGATTGGTTACCAGTCATTCGCAATGTTGCAGGGTTTTGCATTGGCGCTTTAGTTGCTTACTTGTCTTTGATTTTCAGTCGTTCTACTCCCAGTGCTGAGTCTTAGTTCAAGAGTACGGGCAAGGATGCCCGTACCACAAGATTTGTATGCTACATGAATGAAGCAGGGATAAAAGCTGCTAAGCTGTTAGCAAAAAGCTGACTGCTGCATAGATATGGAATGGCATATAACTGACGCTCAAAGTTTGGCAATTATTGACAATGAAATGGGGGAGCATATATTTTCACCAGCGGAGTACGAAATTGTCCGACGGGTAGTTTATGCTACAGCAGACTTTGAGTATAAATCTTTAATTCGCTTTTCCGAACGTGCCTTGCAAGCAGCAGCTGCCGCATTAGCAGCACGCACGACTATTGTAGTCGATGTTCAAATGGTGCAAGTAGGTATTCTTCAAGACATTCAAAATACCTTTGCCAATCCAGTTTATTGCAGTACGGACTCCTACACCCATCCTCAAAAAGAAAAAACTCACGTTGCATTGGGAATGGAGACTTTAGCCAAGCGATACCCAGAGGGAATATTTGTAGTTGGTCAATCTCAAACCGCCCTCATAACACTTGTCGATCTTATTGAAGCTGAAGAAATTAGACCTGCTTTAATAATTGCCACACCAGCTGGATTTTTAGATGTGGATGCAGCAAAAGAACGTTTGCGAGAATCTTTAGTTCCTAACATTACAATTGACAGCCGTAAGGGAAATGCTGTTATAGCAGTCGCTATTGTTGATGGACTTGTAGACTTGGCATGGCAAGCTTATGGGGAAAGGAAATAGGGAAAGGTATATTTTTTTAACAACTCGTTTAATCTCCTAATTTTTCAGATCCCCCTAAATCCCCCTTAAAAAGGGGGACTTTAAGCATTTCCCCCCTTTTTAAGGGGGGCTAGGGGGGATCGAAGCCGCGAGAACGCCCTTTAAGAGACTTGTGCGTACAACGTAGCTAATACTCCTCTCTGACACGACGGCGGCGGGGTCTATCTGAATATTTATCGCGCAAGCGGCGACTCACTTCGGTAAAAAAGTCTCTTCGTATAAGGGGATAATCGCTAATCCATACATCGCGACTAGGAATGTAAAGATCGGAAATTTCTTCGATTCTGCTTAAATCAGGTTGGTTCGACGCCACTACCATTTCTACCATCTGATTTCGAGCAATAACTTTATAAGAAACTCGTAATGGTGCTTTGTACTCAACAGTGAATCCGCTTTCATCGCCGACTTCTACGTTAATTCGTTTTTCTCTGTTTTCTATAATAACTAAATCGCCTTTGTTGTCTACAGTCTCTTGTTTACCCAGTACTTCTTCTGTAATCCAGAAATCCAGAACTCGTCCCTGAAAAAAACCACCATATTTATAACGGCGATATTTTGCATTCCGCATACTTGCCCAAAATACAGGTCCCCACAGCCAATAAAGAGCACCTGTCAACCCTAATATAAATAGTATGGGAGTTAATTCACTGACTCCAAAAAGGAATCTTATCAGTAAAACAACAGCAGCCGCTACTACAGACAGGAGTAGCCGTTGTAAAAAGTCGGGGAATTTTCCCCAATAATACTTGTACTGCGAACTTGTAGCGATGAGAGGAACGATTTGTTCAAATTTCTGGCGGGTCAACGGGACTATCATGGGTGATTCTAGATTTAAAATTATAAGATTTTTTCTAATCCATATACTAACGACTTTAACTGCAAGACTTTGCGAATTGCCAGTAGTACTCCCGGCATATAGCAGGCGCGATCGCTTGTATCATGTCTAAGAGTGTATATTTGACCTGCTGCGCCAAAAATGACTTCTTGGTGAGCTATCAAACCGGGTAACCTCACGCTATGAATTCTGATACCTTCCCCTGCTTGACTTCCCCTTGCTCCCAGTAATTTCTCGGTTTCTTCAACAAGAGGATGGTTAAATTCTTTACCCATTTCTGCTAGCAATTGAGCTGTTTGAATTGCCGTACCGCTAGGCGCATCTGCTTTTTGATTGTGATGCAGTTCTATAATTTCAACGTGTTCAAAATACTGGGATGCAGCGACTGCAGCTTGTTGTAGCAGCACCATTCCAATAGAAAAATTAGGAATTATCAAACAGCCCGTACTTGCTTTATCAGCAAATTCTGCTAACTCGCTAATTTGTTCTGGAGTTAACCCAGTGGTTCCAATGACGGGACGAACACCGTAAGCGATCGCACTCCGAATATTATCGTAAACTGATTTGGGATGAGTAAAATCCACCATCACTCCTGGCTGTCTGTCTTGAGCTGCAAATGCCAGCATGGGTTCGAGTTGATTGGTGATGGGAATTTCCAATGGTTCTGTTAAACCAGCGAGTTCTCCTGCATCTTTTCCCTGAAGTTCTGGACTCGTATCAATAGCACCAACAAGATTCATATCGGATGCTTGTGCTACTGCTTTAACGACCTCACGACCCATTTTGCCGCCCGCGCCAATAACGACAACTGGAATAGGAGCTTGATTCGACATAGTTTTCAATATACTTATTATATGAGCCAGTAAGTAGCTATTTTATCAGCTTGCGAGCGGCCATATAGGAATCATTATAAATAATTTCTACTCAATTGGGATAAAATTTCTGGGAACTTAGCTGATATTAGATGCGTCTCTCTCTAAGAGAACGTTTTAAAAAGCAAGTCAAAAGTCAGGTTCGGTAAAAACACAGAGATATTGAAACTTAGCATTTCAGGTGTGTCTTCCTCTGTTTTCAATGATTTTCAACTTTTCGGAATTTATGCTATGGACGTGGGAATTTGCCTCTGCTAAAATGATGCCCAATCTATTAGCACTATCTATAGTCGGTTGGAGAACTTTGCACAAAAATTACTGAAACAGTCATATTAATGTGAAAAGATTAGAGCCAGACCGCATATAGCCACATACATTTTTCAGTAAATGAACAAGAAATTTGCCCTTACATTACTTTCCAGTCCCGTGTTATTTTCATCCGTCCTATCATTGGTGATGATGACACAACCAGCTAGAGCAAGTGAAACACTGAATTCTCCAGGAACTCAAACTTCCTGTGTAAAAAATCCTCACGCACCAACTCCTAAGTTGGTCTGTATGAAGGTTAACAAAGTTGCTCAAGCTCCATCGACTCGTTCTTCTGTGGAATTTGCGGCGTCTACAGGAGGACAAAATCAACAGAATCCGTCTGCTGAATTTAACTTCACAGAAGAAGAAAGCGATACAGCAGTTGCTATGTTTGGCTGTGATTGTCCGGCGTGTATCAATGCTGTCCGTCAAATGAGAGGGTTACCTCCGGCTGTGTAGGTTTGAGAAACTGCATATAGTTTCTTAATTACAAGTTCCTATAAGTAGTTAGAACCCCGACTTCTTGGAGAAGTCGGGGTTCTAGTAGTTTCTTAAAACAAATGTTGCGGATATGGAGATCCTATGTGATTTGTAAAATACACGTAGGTGGGTAGTGCCCACCCTACAGTACTGTCTACATATGAAAACAAATGTTGCGGATAGCTAGAGCCTACCAATACAAATGTTGCGGATAGCTAGAGCCTACCAATATTGTGTAAACCTAAGATAATACCAGCACCTAAGATATGACCAAAGGCAGTTGTTGCTAACAACCCAGGTATACCAAAACCACCAAAGAAATTCGATGCAGGTAGTTGGGGATCTTTAGCGGGATACCTAATGCTGGATTTACCAAAAGCGATCGCCGCAATGTTACTGATAATCATGATTAACCCAACAGTGGGACTCCATACTAAAGGTGTTGTAGCAACTGTGGCCAGTAAAGTAGATGTCAACACTTGGCTTTCTCCTTGCTATTATTGATGAATGATTTAAGCTCCTACGTGAATTAATTATCAAAAAAATCTATCTAAAGTTTGATTTTGCATGATTTTTTTACATTTATTGTCATTGCTTAATATGAACTAGGGTCAGTCACTGGTCACTGGTCACTGGTCACTGGTTACTGGTCTCTCAAATAATTTAAACTCAATGTAATATCGCTCGTTAGTCCTGTCCCGTACTATGTCCTCGACTCTCGATTCCTTACCGCCCAATCTTGCTAAGATTGTGCAGCGCTTTCAAAGGTCTTCTGACCAAAAGCGGCGTTACGAACAGCTCATTTGGTATGGTCAGAAACTGAGTGAACTGCCAGAATCTGATAAAGTTTTGGAAAACAAAGTTCCTGGGTGCGTTTCTCAAGTGTATGTCACAGCTAAACTAGAAGACGGGAAAGTTATATTCCAAGGTGATTCCGATTCTCAATTAACCAAGGGATTGGTAGGGCTGTTAATTGAAGGTTTAAACGGTCTCACTCCTAGTGAAATTGGGCAACTGACTCCAGATTTTATTCAAGAAACAGGTTTAAATGTTAGTCTGACACCTTCTCGTGCTAACGGGTTTTACAATATTTTTAAAACAATGCAGAAAAAAGCATTGGAATGTTAGAAAATGGTTAATGGCTGATGGCTAACGGAAAAACAATTAGCAATTAGCTATTGGCAATTAACAAAGGTAAAGTTATGCCAAATAATGTATTATCAGCTACCAAAAGTGAAATTGGTGGAGTTGTTCAAGAATTTACTTGGAAGTGGGAAAATCAAACAATTCGTGTTGTTTATGAATGTTTAGGTACGGGTTCTCCACTGCTACTACTTCCTGCTTTTAGCACCGTTTCTATGCGGTCGGAAATGGGCGAAATTGGCAAGCTACTATCTCCCTACTTTCAAGTGATTGCGGTAGATTGGCCCGGTTTCGGTCAATCTTCACGGATTCCAGTAGATTACCAACCCGCTTTATATCAACAATTTTTATACGATTTTGTCACTTCTGTATTCGATAAACCAGTGACTGTTATTGCAGCAGGTCACAGTGCAGCTTATGTTCTGCAAGTTGCCAATAAAATCTCAACAGCATTTTCACGGATTGTCTTGGTAGCTCCAACTTGGCGCGGTCCTTTACGTACTATGGGTGTCAACAACCAAGTAGCCGGATTTTTTCGAGGAATGGTGCGATCGCCTATCATCGGACAGCTTCTTTACAAGCTTAACACTGTTCCATCTTTCTTAAGTTTGATGTACCGCCGTCATGTGTATGTAGATGAAGCAAAACTTACACCAAGCTTCATTCAGTACAAATGGAACAATACTCAACAACCAGGCGCGAGGTTTGCACCTGCTGCTTTTGTAACTGGTAATCTCGACGCCATTAATAACCAAAATGATTTTTTAACGCTAGTGAAGAATCTATCGGTTCCCTTAATGGTTATCATTGGAGAATCTAGCCCGTCCAAATCTCGTGCTTCCATGGATGCTTTGGCTGAGTTACCGGGAGTGCGATCGATTGTTTTACCTGGTTCTTTGGGAATGCATGAGGAATACCCGTCCGCAATTGTAGAAGCAATTGAAGATTTTTTGCGTAACGCCTAATAGTTAGTTGTTAGTTGTTGGTTGTTAAAGTAATACCAAAGAGCGCAGAAAGTACTTGCTTAAGATCGCTAGGAATAGCATATGTATTTATATCTTTATAAACTATTTTTTCTTGGCGTTGAAAAATTCCAAACTTCCAAGTATCTCCTGTTGTTACTGTACCATAGAGCATTGGAACTGTTGAGTCAGTCCATTGATCCAGAGCAATCAATTCCACTGCTAGCTGAGTAAAACCTCTTGCTAAATCAGCATTTTTAGCTTCGATGACTAATAAATTTTGCGGAGTAGGAATGAAATAATCAAAACTGCCTTTAAGCCAATTGCTTACCCTGATGGGGTACTCAATTTTAAGTGGTGCTTGAATAAACTTACAAACTGTTTTGAGAATTGGAAAGATTAATGCCTCGCGTCGAGCTATTTCTGAAGTAGGGTCTACTAAGGTCAGATTTTCTTGCAGTTCTATTCTTAATGGTTCTGGATCTATTGGTAACTGTTGTGGAAGTTGGAGATTATTATGACTCAAGTGAACGCCAAATTCAGCTAGAATATCAGCGCTATCGTAGGCTAATTCGGCATATTTGCTGAAAGTATAGCTCTCGGATGGATCGAGAATTCTGGCTCTGGTCATGTTACTGGGTGGCGTTAAATAGTAGGTAATTGCTTTTGAAGTCGAATGATGCGAGGCGGATGTTGTTGTAGTTCTGGCTGTACGGGTAATTGTAGTACTTTACACACGTGCATTAGGAAAGTCTATGCCTTCAGAGACTAACTGTTCTCTCAGACCATCAATGCTTTTCAACCAATTTTGGACTCTTGCGCCCAATCCCAAGCCAAATTCTTTACTGTCACAGTACTCTGAAGCAGTAGGATTTTGGTTAGATTTACATACTTTGACCTGATAGCTTGGATTTCGCGCTAGCAATCTATGTGCTAAAAATAAACCAGTCGGTCCCGCACCAACAATGATTACATTGATACTACAATTTATGTTCAGAAGAAATAGCAGGTCTGTTTAAGCGAGAGAAACACAATGTATTGAAGCCAAACCTGTGGCAATCTGTTTCCATGTCAAGCCTGCATCGTTTGAGAGGAAAATCTGACCATCACTCGTTCCAAATGCAGCGCAATTTCCTAGAGTAGCAACAGTTCCCGTGTCAATATTACTTGAAAACCACTCTGGTAACCCGCGATCGCATTTCTCAAATTTTCCTGACTCTTCGAGCGGACGGCGGTAAATAGCTGCTTTGTTAGTACGGGGACCTGTAGAAGCAGTCATCAAAATTGTATCTTTGCACACTGCTATGGCTCGCGAATAAGCAGCATGGAGATTTGCGCGATCGAAGCTCCATGAATTTCCTCTATCTCGACTCATTGCTAATCCCTCTGCTGTGGCTGCTAATAGGAGTTCGGGACGATCTAGAAGGGTTCGGACTTGGTGAACATCTGCATGAACATCAATGGTAGGTTGCCAAGACTCTCCTCGATTGCTAGAGCGCAAAATACCACCAACGTGTATGTTTACATAGATTTCTCCGGATTGACTCACTGCCATCGATCGCACATCAGGAGGACCGCCCCACGGCGTATACCACTCTTCCCGTCCCTCAACGGTTTGAAAGCAATTAATGCGATGCATATTTCCATCTGCAATGCGGATGAGACAAGCTCCAGATGTTCCGACTAGAACCTCACCTTCAATTGGTAGGATACAGTTTAGTTGTGAATCGTTGACTGAGGCAACTTGATGCCACCGATTGGTAGAATTGCGATGCCACACTGAGTTGCGGTTGGCGATCGCCCACAACCCATCCTGGCTCAAGGCAAGATCTGTGATGGAATTACCTTCGAGTTCAATATGCTGTTCGGAATCGATAAATAGCAAACCTTCAGATGTTCCTACTACGATCTGGGGTTGGTGTATCGCTTCAGCATTGGCAAAGTCTGTATCTGTTTGTTTGCGAGCGATGGGTTCTGCTAATTGCCGTGTAGTATCTTTCATGATTTGAACCTCATTGACTGATCCATGCTGCCACTATAGTTAGCATCTATCCCTGATGCTAAATAGCTCTGTTCCGCAACATTAGGTATATGCTTAGTATACTGAATTCGTTCAATAAAGAACTCAATCATAGGTAAAATATAATAGGCAATTTCCACTTTCTTAAGGTTTAGAAAAAAAGAATTAACCGCTGATGAACGCTGATGGACGCTGATGATAAACTTGTACTTCAGTAGATTAGAACAGATTACCACTTTATTGGAAAAGGTATTGATATATTACTTCCTTCCCGCCAGAAGACTACCATTACAGGTAGGGTGGGCACTGCCCACCCTACAAAGTTCGGTAATTTTAGAGCCCAAAGGGAGTAATCAGGCTTACGGCAGAGGCTGATTACTCGACTGGATTGATAAGCTAAATATTGAGAAATGCTATCTTTAGTCTTTTGTAACTTCCAAAAAGTTGCAAGTGAATAGTTTTGACAAGGAGTTAAGTAATGAGTACTGAAAATAGAGTGGAAGCAACTGCTAAAAATATTGAAGGTAAAATTCAAGAAGCTGTTGGTGAGGTGACTGGCAATCCTAAAGACAAAGCAGAGGGTCAGGCAAAACAGAGGGAAGCTGCTGTTGAGCATACTGTGGAAAATATTAAAGATGACAAAAAAGAAGTTATAGATAGGAATTAAAATAAATTAGTGACTGTTTTAAAAAGTGACGTTGCTATTTTCAATATTGTTCTAGAAAACTCTCTGTTCTTCGCGCTCGCTACGTCATTTTTTATATTGATAGGTTGGGCGTGGAGAAATGCAAAACCATACGATTTGCCAAAACCATTGCCCGGTTGGTTTAGAATTTGGTTTTTGACAATGCAGATTGGAGGAATAATCCTGCCACTAGTGGGACTTGTATGGGTTATTTGGCAAGGTTATTTTAATGCGGCGATCGTGCTGGTATCTTACTTTGTCATGCTGGTATTGCAAATCCTCTCTGAAAGCTTGTCACTTCGATGGTTTCATTCATTTGTATTTGTAATGATACCCTACTTGTACTTGCCTTACCGCGTCTGGCAGTTGTATCAGGGCTTAATGCTTCTAAACTCTGTGAGTGAGTTGGAGTGGATTCGGAATTTGCTATTGATAGAGATTGTCTTATGGACTGGAAACTACGCTCTCGATCTGTCGCAATTACCTAGGCTTGTTCGTTGGGAAGTACGAGACGAGATCGTCTCTAGTTAACTTATAAGTTGTTTTGTGACTTGTGCATACACCTTAGTTGGTAAGGAGAAGAATATCGTGAAACTTAATCTTGTTCTATTTTGGGTAACGTTATCCTTTGTAGTTGTGGGAGCCATTACCTTGCTTCTTCAACCCGTAATTGATTTTCACTAAGGGACTTCAAAATAAAAAAATAGCCAATTTTCTCTTGTGGTACGGGCTTCTAGCCCGTCACTAATAAAGAACGGGCTAGAAGCCCGTACCACAAGATAGATAATAATTTATTTCTTGGACATTTGGTTAAACTTTCAACCAAATAGGTTAAATCCCGATACAGCTAAAGCCCCAGCCAGTGCTGAAGCCGCTAGAGAGATACTAGCTGTGTTAAATAACCACCAAGCTGCACCTGCAACAACTTTTTTGGTTTCTACTGCTTGCTTTTTAGTTTGCTCTTTGATTGCATCTAGCCGTTTTTGAGTTTCCTGTTGGATGCGTTCGGCTTGTTTTAGTACGCTATCCCGTGCGGCTTCTATACGGTTGACAATCTGATTGGCTTGCTCTTCTGAAATATCTTCGCGAGAACCAATGAGAGCAACTAAAGTATCGCGATCGAATTGTGACAGGCGATCTCGCAAAGCCTCGAAGCCTGCTTGTGGAGAGTCGAACAATTTGGCGAAGTCTTGTTGTATGCTCTCGTAGTTAAGTTCGGGGCGGTCTAGCGAGTTGAGATAGTTACGCACTCTCTCAAAAACTGTATCAATAATTGATTGCACTCTTTTCTGGACTTGCTGGTACTGTTCAACAATCGAGTCCCGAACGGATTCTATACGATCGACGATTCTGTTAGCTTCTTCAGGGGAGATATCCTCCCGTTGGGACAGTAAACTGACAAGTGTAGAGCGATCGAATTTAGAAACTCGCTCTCCTAAAGAAGAAACGCCCGCACGAGGAGAAGACAGCAACAATTGTAAATCTCGTTTAATGGCTTCCGGATTCAGTTCTTCTTTATTAGTGTTACGCAAATAGTTTTCTAAATTTGCTTCAAACTCCACGATCCTCTGTGTTGTGCGGTTTGTAAAGCGTCTAGGCGCTTTAACAATGTTCTCAATGGCTTGTTGTATTGAGTCAACAGTGCGATTAATTTGTTCTTCACTCAAATCTTGACGTTGACTCAATAATTTCACTAAAGTATCTCGGTCAAATTGTGATAATCGGGCCCTGAAAGCAGAGATACCTGCTTCCGGATCTTCTAGCAATGTTTTCAAGTCGCGTTTAATGCCTTCAGGATTGAGTTCTTCTTTGTTAGTATTCCGCAAATAGTCTTCTACTCTTTGCCTCAGTTCGTCAGCTTTAGCCCTGGCTTGTTCTTGTAGTTCCCTAGCACGATTTAAAAGATTATCGCGAGTCTGTTCAAATTGACTGACAATATTATTGGCTTCTTCTTCGTTGAGATCGGAACGTGCTGCTAATAGCCCCACCAATGTGTCGCGATCAATTTGTGAAAATTGCTCTCTCAAATCTTCAAAACCACCTTCTGGATCTTCTAGTAGCTTTGTCAAGTTTTGCTCAATTCCTTCTGGGTTGAGTTCTTCTTTGTTAGTCGATCGCAAGTAGTCTTCTAAACGGGTGCGGAGATTTTGCTTTTGTTCTCGTGCTTCCGCCTGCTTGACAGTTTCTAAAACTTCGTTTTTAGTGCTTTGAAGTAATTCACTAATTTCCTTAATCCTTGCTTCGCTCAGATCGCTCCTTTGTTGCAATAAATTGGTGAGATACTCTTCGTTGAGGTCTTCCAATTGCTGTCTTACACTTGAGGGATTTGCATCGCGATCGTAGATAACTTCTTTGAATTCATCTTGGATAGTAATGCGGTTGAAATGCCAGGGAAAGGAATTCAGTATGTATTCTTCTACATCTGCTTTAATTGTATTATTTACAGATACGGGTAATCTTTCGGCTACAGCACCGCCAAACTTTTCAGCTTGGTGAGTTGCTTGGTCTTTAATTTGTTGCAACTGTTGTGTTATTTTCTCTACATCTACATCTTGAACTTTTTCTCTTATCTGTTGTAGCTGTTGGCTAACTCGTTCTACATCTAGTTGAGACAAGTCTACTTGTTTTAACACAGTAGGTAAAGTGACACCTAAGCCAATTTCTAGAGCTTGTTTGACTATACCATTGCTTTGCTTGCTATTTCCACCACCAACTGTCGCTAATTGCTGAACTTTCTCTCCCAAACGGTCGGATTGCAAATCTTCTGGTGTTGCTTGTTGGATTAAACGGATGACTTGTTCTGTAGGATTTTGGCGATCCAGAATTTGGTTCCAAGCATTCTGTAGTTGTTCAGCAATACGATTAACATCTTCTTTGGAAAAGTCTGTGCGACTGCTAATTAAATCGACAAATGTTTGACGATTAATATTTTTTAGGAGGTCGCTATCAGCAATCGATCGCAAATCCGTATCTTTCAGTAGTTTGTCAAATTGCGAGCGAATTTCTTTAACATCTAGCTTTGGCGATTGTATGGAAGTTAAAGAATTTTGCAATGTATTTCTAATAGGATCGGGGTCAAGTCCCGATACGAGTTCGCGACGAACAACTGCACTAATTTCTTCTGCAGTAGAAACTATCTGATTTTTAGCAGCATTCGCACCTAAAGCAGCAGTGGCTGTACCCATGATTCCTTGCAAACCAGATGTTACAGTGCTAATAACAGATCCAATTAAGGAACCTACTGCTTTTGAACCAAGCCACATGATGAGTGAGAAGTAAGCAGACCAGATGACTACACCAATAATCGCTCCTAAAAACGCACTTTCAATTAAGCTGAGTTTCACTGCTAAAAAACAGGCGCTAAATAATGCAATTGTTGCAGTTGCGATCGCCCAAAGACCAACAGCTGTTTCAACTTTGCGAATTGTACTACCTGAACTTTCTGACTCATCATTATAAGAATCAGTTCCCGAAGATGAAATTCCCACAGCTACTGAAAAGTTAGTTAATAGGAGTTGGAAAGCAAATGCCATGAATACGCCTGCAAGCAATGCTACTAAAAATTTAGGACTAGAAAAAGCAACTGATACTTCTTCTGGCGTTAACACTTCGTTAACTACTGGAATTTGTGCCAATCCTTGTACACAGCACAATTTCAATGCAATGAATGCACTTGAAAACATAGGTATTATCCTCAATTTAGTTCAATTAGATACTGTTGTCATCGGTTCTTACATAGATGAAGTATTTTCTCTTGAATTGAAACCGTAATCTCTCTATAAGAATCATATTTGATTTTTGAAATACAAGTAGAGTGGGCATTGCCCACCAAATGATACTTATGGTAGGCAATACCCACCCTACTTAAAATTGTTCATCAATTATTAATGATTCTTATAGTTTTAGTTTCAACGTGTTTGCCAATTATCTCCCGAAAATCAAATCTCAGTTTTACTTCCTATCTATAAGCTAAAAAATATTTCTTTGTAATTTATCTTCCTGAAGATTGACTTTAATTATTTTGGTACTTGTTTGCGTTATAACCCCAACTTCTTTAAGAAGTCGTGGTTCTCAAATATAGTTTAATTATTCTAAATAATATTAAATTATGTTAATGCTTTAAATAATTGAAGAAGCGATCGGCAACTGCTCCCTTCCCACTCCTTCCCACTCTTATGATTACACAGACACGTAGGGTGGGCACTGCCCACCATTAGATGTTATGTGGCATAGCCCACCCTACAAATACCGGTAATTTTAGAGCAGAAAGGGAGTAGTATTAATTTCTCAATCCTCAGTTCCCAACCGCATTTTTCTATATAAAATGTGACGAGCTTAACTGATTACTGGTCACTGGTCACTGTTTACTGCTTACTTTTCTTCTTTGGTAAGATAGAGAAAATGTTAGTAACCCAAATACACTTAATCCAAGGCTTGCTGATGGCTCAGGTATTTTCTCGACTTTAAAATCGAAACTAAAAGTACCCGACTCCTTAAAAGATGTGCGATTATTCGTACTGCCTAAATCAACAAGTCTAAATGTGGCAGAGTAAGTTCCTAATGGTGCGGTTGCACTAGTCCAGAAAGTAGGAGTGAAAGAAAAACCATTGCCACTACCAATGGCGTATACATCCCCAACTGAGTTAAAAATATTTGCTCCTGAGTCATTAGCAACATTTAAGCCTTCGCTGATTGATACCAGTTGTAAACCGATTGTTCCTCCTTCTAAAGAGGCTTGCCAACGACCATCACTGCTATTCCATAAGTACTGGTCTTCTGATTCTGTAGACTCTTTCAGAGTCGATATGGGCTGTATTGTGAGATAGCTGTATTCTTCATCTGTGGCAGTGCTAATCAAACGACTAGCAAAATTTCCCGTCCCTGGTAGTAACGATAAGGGAGGCTGTTGCGTGTAAAGTTCTGGAATTCTATTACTTATACTTGTTGGAGTAATGGTTGGATTGTTTGCATCACCTGAATAGCTGTAGACTCCAATTCCGTGAAAATGGTTTGTTGTTGGGTCTTCTTCCCGGTGTGCAAATAGGAAGGTTAAACGACCATAGTTGGGGTTGTCTGAACCAGTATACGTTCCTCTATTGAGAACTTGTAATGAATCTAGCCCTATAAAATACTCAGTTTCATCACTATGCCCGGAAGCATCATGCGCTTGAGCAGGTGTAAAAGCAGTAGATAGGATTATGGGTGCAGTTATTAGACAACTCACTGCAGTCAACACAAATGCTTTCTTTTTTTGATTTTCTTGCCTTGTTAAGCCTGTTCTATCGGTTGCTACCACTATGTTTCTCCACCAACTTATATTCACGAACAAAATAACCATTATCATAGATTGAATTTCGTTATCGCGATAGGATAGAAATATTTACAGCTAATGAGGTGTACGCACAAATCTCCTGAAGTGCCTTCTTGCAGTTTCGATCCCCCCTAACCCCCCTTTTTAAGGGGGATTTAGGGGGCTCTATAAATATCTGTGTACACCGTAGCCTTAAACAAGGGGTAAAACTGAAAATCAAGTTCCCTCCCCTTACTAAGGGGAGGGTTAGGGTGGGGTAAATTCACAAACCTCTGAATCGAAATGCTTATATTAAGATTTGTAAATCTAATAAATTGGAAAAATTTCAGTATTTTGGAGGTCAATAGAATAATTCTGTTCGGAAATCTTGTCGGCTCTAGGTAAACTATAGAGGAAAAAAAGATTAAAATAATTAAAAATGATTATCTTAATCGTATAGTAAGAGGCGCTTAAGGCATGGTAGCTGACGCATTAACAGATTCAGTTCCCGTTACAGTTCTGACTGGCTATTTAGGAGCAGGTAAAACAACACTTCTCAATCGCATCTTAACTTACGAACATGGTAAGAAGGTCGCCGTGATCGTTAACGAATTTGGAGAAGTTGGTATTGATAATCAATTGGTTATCGATGCAGATGAAGAAATTTTTGAAATGAACAACGGTTGTATCTGTTGTACGGTGCGTGGCGATTTGATTCGCATCATCGGTAACTTGATGAAACGCCGCGATCGATTTGACCACTTAGTTATTGAAACTACCGGGCTTGCCGATCCCGCACCAGTTATTCAGACATTCTTTGTCGATGAGGATATGCGGGATAAGCTCAATTTAGATGCTGTAGTAACGGTGGTAGATACCAAGCACATTTGGCAACATTGGGATGCTGATGAAGCACAAGAACAAATTGCCTTTGCTGACGTGATTCTATTAAATAAAGTCGATTTGGTATCACCAGAACAGCTTGAGGAACTAGAAAAGCGGATTCGGGGAATGAATGCCATGGCAAAAATCTACCGAACTCACAATTCTGAAGTATCTATGGATGTCTTGTTAGGAGTCCAAGCTTTCGATCTCGATCGCGCATTAGAAATTGACCCAAATTTTTTAGGTGAAGATGCTCACCAGCATGACGAGAGTGTATACTCTATTGCCTTAGTGGAACAAGGCGCACTCGATGGAGATAAGTTAAATAATTGGTTGGGAGAGTTACTGCGTACCCAAGGACCGGATATCTTCAGAATGAAAGGCATTTTAAACATTGCTGGTGAAGATAGCCGTTTTGTGTTCCAAGGAGTCCATATGCTGTTTGAAGGCAAACCAGATCGTCTTTGGAAACCGGGCGAAACTCGGAAAAACGAACTCGTCTTTATAGGGCGTAACCTTGATGAAGCCCAACTCAAGCAGGACTTTCTTGCTTGTAAAGCATAGATTGGGGATTGGGGAACTCGGGGTCCCCTTTGGGGATAAGGGGCAATGGGGATTGGGGAATAGCTGAATGAATAATTATTCGGTAATTGCTGATACCTATATTCCTCAGACCCCTACTACCTACTACCTACTCCCTACTCCCTAATCTCCAGTCCCCAATTCCCATTGCCCCTTATCCCCAGTCCCTTAATAAAATTATGAACACCTCCTTAAAATCGAAGGATTTTGAAGAACAATATTCCGGGATACTTGCAGAATACGTTACAGCGATCGCATGGTCTGGGCAAGGTACAGTTTTTGCTGCTACTTCAGCAGCCGGAGAAGTTGTGTTGTGGCAAGATGGTAACTTAACAGCTTTACAAACCGAACAAGGAGAATCAGTCGATTGTGTTGCCTTTTCTAAAGATGGGGAATTTTTAGCTGTTGGGGGACAAGATGGCAAGGTAAAAATTTGGCGAGATAAGGAACTCATCGCGACGCTAGAAAATGCGCCTGCTTGGGTAGATAGATTGGCTTGGAGTCCCACCAGTCATCTATTAGCTTTTAGCTTGGGACGTTACGTGCAGGTGTGGGATGCTGACACTCGCGAAATAAAGGTTACACTCAAATTTGATAATTCTTCAGTTTTAGGTATCGATTGGCGCTGTGATGGCAACTATCTTGCTACTAGTGGCGCTCGCGGTGTTAAAGTTTGGGATTGTCAAAACTGGGATAACGAACCATACGTCTTGGAAATTCCATCTGCTAGCTTAGTTATGGCTTGGTCGCCCGATGGCAAATTTCTTGCTTCTGGTAATATGGATCGCACGATCGCAGTTGTCGAATCTCAACTATTAATATCTGGAAGTAGCCCTGAACCTTGGATTATGCGGGGCTTTCCTGGTAAAATTCGTCAACTTGCATGGTCGGATGTTAGCACGTCAGGAGCACCTCTGTTGGCATGCTCTAGCGTTGATGGTATAGCTGTTTGGGAAAAACAAGCTGATGATTCTATAGGTTGGGAAGCAAGAATTTTAACCAATCATGTTGATATCGTACAAGCAATTGCTTTTGCACCTAATAGTTTCCTACTGGCTTCAGCTGGTGCTGATGGATGGATTTGTCTTTGGAAAGACGCCAAACAACTCTCGGAAATTCTGACAGGCGCAGCATCTGAGTTTTCTTGTTTGGGATGGCATCCGCAAGGTAAGCGATTGGCTGCGGGTGGTAAGTACGGTGAATTGCTTGTTTGGTCAAAAACTTCTCGCGGTCGAGGATTTGGGCGCGGTTGATTTGGGAATTGGCGATTGGGGAACTCGGGGTCCCCTCTGGGGATAAGGGGTAATGGCGATTGGGGACTGGGAAAAGAATTATAGGTTATGCTGTATCCAAACGATCGCATAGCCATAATCATAATTATGAAAGCAGCCAAATTCATTTTGATAGCCTCCCCCATATTTGTTGCTTCTGCACTGCTGATGGCAAATCGAGCAGAAGCAGCAATTGTGCAATCTGCACCCAGTCAATCTGATTCTGAGATAGTTATATCCAATACTGCCCAAGAGTCGAATCCTATCTTAGACCAACTCGGTTGCAAATGCCCTAGTTGTATCAAAGCTGGACAGGAACTCCTTCAAGGGAAATTACCATCTCTTTGATAATTCCTACCGTCAGTATTGGTGGGCAATGCCCACCTTATTTCTGTGGAATCTGAATTACAAATTTTGTACCTTCTCCTAGAGAAGATATACATTCTAACGTACCACTATGTTTTTCGGTAATAATCTCATAACTAATTGAGAGTCCTAATCCCGTCCCTTTGCCTTCTGGCTTAGTTGTAAAGAAATTATTAAACAGTTGTTGCCTAACTTTATTCGTCATTCCAATTCCATTATCTGCAATATTAATAGTGATGTAACTGTCTTGTGTAGTGGTAGAAATAGTAATAACATTGGGATTCTGTTGTAGTTCTGCATAAGTTTTATCTTGATTTGATTCCTCTAAAGCATCAATGGCATTTGCCAGTATATTCATAAACACTTGGTTGAGTTGTCCGGGATAGCATTCCACTTGTGGTAAGGAGCCATAGTTCTTGATAATTTGGATAGCAGGACGCGCAGGCTGAGCTTTCAGACGATGGGACAAAATCATTAGGGTTGTTTCTATTCCTTCATGAATATCGACAGCCCTCTTATCATCACCATCGTTGCGAGAAAAATTCCGTAAAGATTGCATAATATCTCGGATACGGCTAGTTCCTACTTGCATGGAGGAAATCATTTGAGGCAAATCTTCTAGCAAGTCTTCTAAATTAATTGCTTCTATTTCTTCTAAAATGTCTGCGGGTGGTTGAGGAACATATTTTTGGTAAAGATGCAACAAATTCATCAAGTCTTCAATATACTGTTTGGCATGAAACAAATTACCATTGATAAAACTTACAGGGTTATTAACTTCATGTGCTACACCTGCAACTAATTGTCCTAAAGAGGAAATTTTTTCTGTATGCACGAGTTGAGTTTGAGTTTTTTGTAATTTATGGAGAGTTTTTTCTAAATCTTTAGCATAGAGAAGGAGTTTTGACTCGGTGTTTTGTAGTTCTTTTAGAGACTGCTCTAACTGCAAAGATTTTTCTTGTTCTCTAGCATAGAGGCGAGCATTTTCAATAGCGATCGCAACTTGCGGAACTAGAATTTTTAAGATTTTTACCCTCTTAGATGTAAAAACTCCCACCGCTAATTTATTTTCTAAGTAAATGACTCCTTGTATGTTTGCTTGATAAAGAATGGGTAAACAAAGGATTGATTTTGGTTCTTCTCTCTGAATATAGGGATCTATAGAGAAAATTTTAGAAAGATTCGTATTCTCTAAAACAAGGGGTTCTTGAGTTCTTACAACGTAATTAACTATCAAAATAGGTAAACTGTGACTTGATTCAAAAGGAATAGATTGTAACACAATCGTCCTATTATCCTCAGCCATTGCTTCTATATGGAGCGAGTTACCTTTAAATAATAGCAAAACTCCTTTTTGGGCTGCTGCATTCTCTATCAAAATTTTAATTGACTGACTCAGTAAATTTTCTAAAACAATTTCACTACTAATAATTTGAGAAAATTTGATAAAAGTATTCAAGTCCAAAGCATTATCTAAACCATCAGTAGTTGTCGTATTAGTTATGATGGTTGTCATATCATCTACTGATGTTTTAGTATCAACACGTGTTTGTGCTAACAAGAAGGGATATGTTGACTCTAAATCTTTAACTTTGGCAACTGCTCCCCAATGGATGTAAGCATAATATGCTTTTGTTAAATAGCTTTGAAACATTGTTTCTTCACGAAAAGATTTATAAAATTCTCCTGCTAACTCATAGGCTAGTGCTTCGTCTTGAATATAATCGTTGTCTTTAGCTCCTTTAATAGCTCGATCGTAATAATCTATTGCAACTGAATTATTGCCCAAAACTCTTGCTTTCTCAGCTTCCACTAGCTCATATTTATGCTTGAAGTTAAGGGGAGCATATTCTGCCCAAATTTTCATTTTTTTCTGATTGGTCTCGACTTGGCTTAAATATTTTTGCCGTTCATTATGTTGTGCATGAAAATAATGACCTAAAAGAGACAGAGAGTTATAAAAGTTATTAATAGCGATAGGTATAAAACCACCCAGAGTTTTAGCGTAATTATTAGCTAAAGATGTATGAGCGACAGCCCCTTTAGAATCCTTAAATAAATAGAGAAGAATTGCTTTTGCTAAATAGAAATTAAACAAAGGCCAACCATTATTAGTTTCTTGCAACTTTTGCAGGGAGATAGTTTCATCAAGACTTGACCAGATTGGCTGATGCTGGGAAACTCTTAAATTTTGTAAACTTAAGTTGAGTTGTCTCCAGATACTTATATTACTAACAATATAGTCATTACCAATTTTCTGCATTAAATTAGTATAAACCGATTGTTTTATCTCTACTGTTTCTAGTGCTTCTCCACTTAAGAATAATAGGGTATTATAATTTTCAGCACAGTAACCAGCAAAATTTAAACAACCAACTTCCAGTCCAGCTTGCAATCCCTCAATTAATGGCTTTATACTTTCTCTAATATGTTCTTTCCAAGGTTTAACAAAAGAATTAAATATTAGATAAACCTGGCATTTGAGAAATTTAACATTAAATTGTTCCAAAAATTTTACAGCTAGTAAACCAGCATAATATCCTTTTTCTATCTCTCCAAACCCACACTGTAACATACTATAATAACTATAAGTAAAAGCAGAAAATGCTGAGTAGCCTCTTTCACTATAAAGATTAACTTGAGCTAGAACAATCGAGAAACAAATCTCTGGGTTTACATTTAAAGCTGGATCGATTATTAATATAAGAAGCCGCATAACTGCTAATTCATCTGGAGCAGTCATTTTAGGTAACAATTCTAAATCATCTAGATTGGGTATTGTGACATTTGGACGAGCATAACTTTGAATTTTTGATAGAGAGTACCCTAGCTTTTCTAAAGCTTGTAATCCAGTATTGAAGGCTTTATGGACTTGCTGATTGTTAATATACATCTGAATTTTGATTTCATATAGCTTTAATAGATCGAGTTGAGTAACAGCATTGTTTAAAATGATTTCTGCAAGAGTTTCTACCTGCTCAAAATTAGCATTAAGAAATTCTGCTTCCATTGTTTCTATATATAAATTAAGAGTTAGTTTATATTGATTTTGCCAACTATCATTTGTTAATAATTTTAGACCTTGCCTTAAATATTTGAGAGCAGGTTCATGAGCAGCAGCAGCGTTTGCTCTACGTCCAGCAATTAAATTAAGTTTTGCTAATTCATTTAATTCATTCTGTTTTGTGAGTGTATCAATACCTATATTTAACTGATTAACAATATCAAAAATATTAGTTTCTATTTCCTCTAATAAAGTATTTTGTAGGAGCAATTGACCGATTCTGAGATGAGTCTTTTTCTTCTGTTCTTCAGGAATGAGAGAATAAGCAGCTTGCTGAACTCGGTCATGAAGAAATTTATATCGAACTCGCGAACTATCAAGTTTAAAATGGATTGCTTCTTTTTCATTCAAAACTAAGGGAAGGCGGTAAGCTTCGTTTAAGGGAAGAATTAACCCTGAGACCATCGCATTTATAAGTTGCTCGGCGGTTGTTAGTGATGATTGTTCGCTAATAATAGATAGCACATCTAAGGTAAAAGTGTTTCCCACACAAGCTGCTAATTTTAAGACATTCTGTGTTATTTCTGGTAGCTTTTCAATACGGCTAGCAATCAGTTCTACTATGCTTTTCTCAGTAATACCAATTGCCTGAATCTGTTCTATACTCCACTGCCAATGCGTACTCTTAAAGTTGAATGTCAAGAGTTTCTCTTGATAGAGTGCTTGGAGTAATTGTGTGATAAAAAACGGGTTACCAGCTGTTTTGTTATAGAGTAGATTGGCAAGAGAGTAACTTTGCTCTTTCTCATTTAAGGTTTCAGCAACTAACTGTGTTACGTGCTCCAATGCCAATGGTTGTAGCACAATGTTATTTACAACTGTACCAGATTTCTTCATTTCCTCTAATATTTGCATGAGGGGATCGGTAGGATTTACCTCTCGATCGCGGTATGCGCCAATAAATAGTAAGTACTTGCGATCGCGATCGCTCATCAACAATTGCATTAGCTTTAATGTAGCTAAGTCAGCCCATTGCAAATCGTCTAAAAATATCGCTAATGGAGTTTCTATTCGAGTAAAAACTCCGATAAATTCTTGAAATGAGCGGTTAAATCTATTTTGTGATTCTGTTGCTCCTAATTGCGGTACTTCTGGCTGTTTACCAATAATTAGTTCTAATTCGGGAATTACATCAATAATAACTAGCCCGTTTTTACCTAAAACTGCTAATATTCTTGTCCGCCATTGTTCTATTTGCTCCGTATTTTCCGTTAGTAACTGACGCATCAATGAACTAAAAGCTTGGACTAGGGAAGCATAGGGAATATTACGTTGAAATTGGTCAAATTTCCCACTAATGAAGTAACCTTTCTGTCTGGTAATAGGTTTACTAATTTCATTAACAACGGCTGATTTCCCAATACCCGAATAACCAGATACTAACATCAGTTCGCTATTTCCTTGTGTCACCCGTTGAAAAGCTGCTAATAATTCTTGTACCTGAGTTTCTCGACCATATAACTTTTGTGGAATTAACAACTGACTCAAAATATCTAAACGTCCTGGAGTAAAATCAGTGACTCGATCGTTAGTTGCAAGCTGTTGGTGACAAATTTCTAAATCTGCTAAAAGCCCTTCATCACTTTGATATCTGTCCTCAGCATTTTTAGCCATCAGCTTCATAACGATCTCTGAGACGGCTGAGGGAATTTCTGGATTGAGTAACTGTAGCGATGTGGGTTGAGTCGCAATGTGACTGTAAACCACCTCTAAAGGATCGTGACTTAAAAATGGTAATTTCCCAGCAAGCATTTCATATAAAGTCACCCCAAGAGAGTAAAAATCACTGCGATAGTCGAGGCTACGATTCATTCTCCCAGTCTGTTCGGGAGACATATAAACAAGAGTCCCTTCTTGTGAGTTAGGATTTTTGAATTGAGGATTTTCTTGATTGAGTTGTGACGCAACCCCAAAATCTATGAGTTTTACCACTCCAGTGTCTGGGTTAATAATGATATTGCTAGGTTTGATATCTTTATGAATAATTTGGTTTTTGTGTAGGTAATTTAGAGCTTGGACAATCTGAATGGCAATACTTAAACAGCTAACTAGACTCAGTTTTTCAGTTTTTAGTCGTTGTGCCAAGGAAAAACCGTTAAAATCTTCAAGTACAAGCCCCAATTGGTTGTTAAAGGTTTCTAGCCTAATTGCCTTAACAATATTTGAGTGCTCTAAGTTCTTTTGAATCTGATACTCGTATTTAAACCGAGCGATCGCTTCTAAAGTAGGGTAGACTGCTTTCAGTAACTTAAGAATAATAGGTTGAGAGCCTAGCTGCGATTGATATCGATAAATAATTGTGTTGACTCCGGAGTGGATAGTTTCAGTAAAGTTGTATCCTGGGAGTTGAGGAGATACCAGCATGGTTAAAATATGTATTTATAAGTACGCTACGTTACTTATGATTCCCAAAATTCCTGGCTCTCTAACATCAATTCCCAAGTAAGAGCGTCATTGGTAAGGATTTCAGGCAGATTTACAGGGAACTCTCGTTTTGTCAAAATTACCCTCAGAATAGAATTCTGGAGCTATACAAACGAAGTCCGCAAGACAAGGACTTCATGTTATACCAATTCTCCAAATGATTGCTACACACGCTCCCCTAAATCCACGCCCTTACGGGTATGTCCAAGGCACACGTTAAGCGCAAAGCGCACGCTCCGCGAACGCGAACGCCACTCCTCTACGAAAGGAGACCTTTCTACAAGGGTGGACTCACCACTTGCTTTATGCCAGGGAACCCGTCCACCGCAGTGGCTCCCCTTAAAAAGGGGGACTTTAGTTACTTTCCCCCCTTTTTAAGGGGAGCCAGCGCTGCAGGAGGGTCTCCCTCCGTTAGCGACTGGCGTGGGCTAGGGGGGATCTGAATCTGTTGCTTTAATATAGAGAATTGGTATTAGTTCACTGATATCTTGCACCCTCCATGCGTGAAAGGGGAGGGAACTAGATTTCGCGTTTCCCCCCTTTATAAGGGGGGTAAATATAACTTGTGTGTACACCGTAGCCTTGGAAAGGGGGGACAGAGGGGGGTAATTTTTGTACCTTGTAGTTTGGTTTATTTCCACCTACTAGGGTGGGCAGTGCCCATTGCCCTATTTTCCAAAAAATGTTGTTTCCCCTCGTATTGTGGGAATACTGCTAATAGCGACACCCTCTAGATTTAATTAGCAGTAAACTATGACTCTTCCATCTGTACAAGACAACTCTTTCATTGTAGATAGAGAAAGTTTGCTGCGCCGCATTACTTATCGAATTCGGCGATCGCTAAACTTGCAAGAAATCCTCAGCATTACGGTAGCAGAACTCAGTTCTTTTTTAAAGACTCATAGAATAAAGATTTATAAATTTCATCCGGATGGTAGCGGACAGGTTATAGCAGAATATATACGCGAGCAAAAGTTACCATCTCTTTATGGATTAAATTTTCCTGTAGATGATATTCCTCCATCAGCACGCGAACTGTTTATTAAAGCTCAAGTGCGAGTGGTAGTGAATGTTGATTCTTGCCAACTCGGTCAAAGTATCTTGAGAGATCCAGAAACTGGAGAGTTTGTGTATGAAGACTTGCGTTTTCGTCCGGTCGATCCTTGTCATGCGGAATATTTAACAGCAATGGGAGTCAAAACTTCTTTAGTTTTACCCATTCTGCATCACGACCAACTTTGGGGACTCCTGGTATCTCACCATGCTGAAACACATATATTTTCAGAATACGAACTCACGGTTGTTCAGTTAGTTACAGATCAGCTTTGTGTTGCGATCGCTCAATCTATTTTACTTGCTGAGGCTCAAGAAAAAGCACAACGCGAAGCTGTTATCAATCGCGTTGCTATGCTACTCCATTCCCAGTTAGCTATAGAATTACAAGTAGCATTAGAAGAAACGGTTGCTGCATTTAGCGGGTCTGGAGGTCGGCTATGCTTTAGATCGGAAGCGTTAGAGCTTGAGAAGAATTCTGCTAAAACTTTTGCAGAGTTCCTAGCAACAAAAAGAGATGCTATCCGACTTTATACGTGTGGAGAGCAACCCGTGACACATAAAGTCACTAAATACCAAATGTTGGAAGAGTACCACATCTGGCAAGAACATTTTAAATCTAATAATTATCAAGCTTGGGCAATTTCAGACCTTCATCTTATTTCTAGCTTCCGCAATCTACAGCCATTATTTGAGTCTACAAAAATTCGGAGTCTTTTAGTAGTACCGCTTTCATATCGCCAACAAGAATTTGGATATCTTACCATTTTCCGTAATGAATTTGAAACTGATATTCTATGGGCTGGACAGTTCGATCCTGATGAGAGGCAACTTTACCCCCGCCAATCATTTGCCGTATGGAGACAATCCGATAGACTACAAATTCAACAGTGGAAAACCATTGAGATTGAGCTTGCTCAAACACTAGCGACTCACTTTACTACTGCCATTCAGCAATATGAAATGCGTCATTCACTTGAGGTACTCAATGCCAGTTTAGAACAACAAGTTCAAGAACGCACGGCTAAACTACAACAAATAGCAGAACAGTTAACTCGAGCACTTCACGAGTTACAAGCTACGCAAATGCAACTCGTTCAACGCGAAAAAATGGCTAGTTTGGGACAACTTGTTGCAGGGGTGGCGCATGAAATTAACAACCCTGTGAACTTTATTTATGGCAACTTCGTTCATATTGAAGAATATGTTTACGATTTACTGAGATTGCTAGAACTCTATCAAAATCAATTTTATAATTCAGATTTAAAAATTCGTGAGTTAGTAGATGGTATAGATTTGGATTTTATTACTCAAGATTTACCCAAAACGCTATCTTCCATGAAGATTGGTACCGATCGCATTCGACAAATTGTTTTGTCTTTGCGAAACTTTTCTAGACTCGACCAAGCAGAAATTAAATCTGTTGATATTCATGAAGGAATTGATAGTACATTATTAATTTTGCAACATCGATTAAAAGGTAAATCAAATAGATATCCTATTGAAGCGATCCGAGAATATGGCAAGTTACCTTTAGTAGAGTGCTATGCAGGACAACTGAATCAAGTGTTTATGAATATTTTGGTTAACAGCATTGATGCTCTAGAAGAAAAGTACACTGAAAGGAACGCGGAATATGAAAAAAACACCCCGAAGATTCGTATTTATACGGAAGTTGTAGAAGATAGTGTTAAAATTGTTATCGCTGATAACGGTTCGGGAATCAGCGAATCTATCAAAAACCGTTTATTCGATCCCTTCTTTACAACTAAAACTGTTGGCAAAGGTACAGGGTTAGGGCTATCCATTAGTTACCATATTGTTGTTGAAAAGCATCGAGGTAAACTTGAGTGCTATTCTAGCCTCAATCGGGGGACAGAATTTGTTATTGTCATTCCCCAACGGCAAACTTAATGAAAAATAGCTCGTGAAAACAACTTTTATCTTAAAAATGCGCCATTATTATAGCGGTTCCTTGTTTGCTGAGGTAATTTATCCGCGTCCGTTCGCTATAGGCTAGGGTTACTCCCTTTGGGCTCTAAAATTACCGATAAGAGCGTAGGGTGGGCACTGTCCACCCTACATGTAATGGTAATCGAATGGTACCGAAGGGAGTAGTTCTTTTTTCCCACATTTTATGAAAGTGGGAATTGCTATATTATGTGAGTGCATATAAAAAGTTGTTATGTCAAAAAAGTTACTATTAACTCAATCCTTAAGAACGTTACTTATTGCTCTAACTCTAGGATTCCTTGGGTGTAATAATCCAAGTCAAGTGACAAACATCTCTTCGGCTAACACAGCTACATCTGACGAACTTACCAACAATCTCCCTAGAGTTGTAGCAACAACAAGTATTTTGTGTGACTTAACCAAACAAATTGCACGAGAAACAGTCAATTTGACTTGCTTGATACCTCCAAATTCTAACGCTGTAGTTTATGAACCGAAACCAGAAGACGGTGATGCGATCGCACAAGCTCAACTCATTTTATACAATGGATACGATCTAGAGCCAAATCTTGTCCAACTGATTAGATCGCGTAATAATAAGGGGTTGAGAGTTGCAGTGGCTCAGCGATCTGTTTCTAAGCCAATAAAATTGAAGATAGAGAAAAAGACGATAATTAACCCTTATGTTTGGCACAATACAAAAAATGTTGTCAGTATGGTAGATGTTGTCAGTCGAAATTTAGGTAAAACGGTTCCTGAAAATGCATCGCTATATGATAACAACGCACAAAAAATCAAACAAGAACTAAAGCAGTTGAACACTTGGATTGCAGCACGGATTGAAAGTATTCCTGAAAATCACCGCAAATTGATTGCAACTCGTAATGCTATGGCTTATTATGCTAAAGCATACGAACTGAGGTATGCAGTTGTTTTAAGAGGTTCAAATCCTGATGGTATGCCAACTCCTAGGCGAACAAAAGCACTCGCTAAATACATTAAGAAAAATCAGATAGCAACAATTTTTACTGAAGCAACAAATAATAGTAATGCGATCGCAACTGTTGCCGAACAGGCAAATGTAAAGGTATCAGAAAGGCAATTGTTTGTTGATGGTTTAGGCGAACCGGGAACAGAAGCAGACACTTATCAAAAAATGATGATTGCTAATACGCGAACAATTGTAGAAGGTTTGGGAGGGACATATCTGATATTTGAACCAACTCCTACAAAGCAAGCTGAAAATATAAGTCAGGAGTAAGTCTGTTTGCGCGGAATAGAAGATATAGTAATCCTAAATTATTGATAAATAATTTTAAATCATGTAGGGTGGGCAATGCTCACCACTAAGGCTTTTGATGGGTAATGCCTACCAAACACATATTTCACACATCAAATACAATCGTTATATATAAAAAACCTACTTATCTTACTTATTATTTTTAAACAAATTAGAGTAATATATTATACCAAAATATTTTTGAGTAAACTAAGAAAAATTCATTAAAAATTTATAAATAACTTGTTTAAACGTTCATTACGTGCCTTATTCTTAATTGTGTTTGGTGACTAAGTTGCATACGTAGTTGTAATGAAGATTTTCTGAGTAATAGTAGAATCAGTTCTGTTCGTGTTGTGTAAATGACAAATTCAACAACCTTTGTAGAAGAGTGAGAAAGTTATGAATTATTCTGGCGATCGTATTTGTAAGAGCACTAGGGTGTTGTTATTTCTTGGCTTGTTCCCAGTTTTACTCGCGAGCTGTTTTTCTAGCCGTTCTCTGGCTCAGGAACAACTCACAGGTACTGATATAACCTCCCTTACCGTTAAAACAACAGCTGGTTCTGTCAACTCTGTTTCTGATGTTAAAGGTGATAGTGAATTTGAAGGTGGTACTTACAACCTAAATTTCCTGGGCTTAACTCAATCCATTATTGAGTTTTCCTTTAATGGAGGAAAAGCTACTGTAAATGACGCCATACCTGCAAAGGTATACGTTCGCCGCAAACCGTATACAGATGACAGACAGTTAGCTTGGTATTTTGGTACATTCAACTCTTCCAACAATACCTTTACATTTTTGGCTTTCGGCCCACTTTCACAAGAGCGATTGTTTTCAGAGAATAACATACTTGCAGGCTTTGATAACGTTTTTACCAACATAGGAGCCAATGTTGGCGGTACATTTTATAACGGAAACGCAAGTATTGAGCGCGTGGACTTTATTTTGCATTCTTCTGTCGAAGCTAACGACAATACGGGCTTCGTTGTCCTTGAAAGAGGAGCAGTCACAGGTCACGATGGTTTTGGAATTGCTGCAATAACAAAAGTGAGTCCTTCTGGTAAACCAATAGGCTACGGTTCTGTCTTCATAGTACCCGTAAATACTTGGGGAAAAGTTCCTTTGGTTACACCTATTCCTCAAACCTATTTCCTCAACAATATTGCTGATGGAGGGACGGGAACTGCTCAAAATCCTGCTCTAACAGTTCCTGTAGGACAAACTCTTGGAGGTGTTGTTATCAAAACAAACCAACTTGTGAGCCCAGGACAGACAATTTACGGTTACTCAATTTTCGGTCCGGATGTGACGTGTTCATCACAAGAGCTTGTTAATGTAAAGAATTCCTGTTTTCCTTCAGAGACTAAAACCGAAGGAGGTCTTGATACTCCTTCAGTTAATTTAGGAGCAGTGAAACTTCAGCAAGGACAATAATTCCACAGGTGACTGACAAAATCCCTAACCAAGCGAATGAAACAGCCTTGCTTAATCAAGGGAGTTACGATACTCTTAAAGTCCCCCTTTTTAAGGGGAATTTGGGAGGATCTAAAAAATTGGGAGGCTAAATGAGTTGTTTGAAAATGCCTTATATCAAGTCCGTCTAATTGCTCATAATAAAAACTTCTCTATGTCCCCGCGTCCCCGTGTTTCTTTGTCAGTTCTAAGATTACTACTAATTTGTATTTGCGATTACAAGTAGATTGAACATCAATCTACTTCTTCAAAAAGAGGTTTGTTAAAGTTTTAAAGGTTAGTTTGATTTATGAACAAATATAGGTTTCCTATATAAAGATTTCGTTTCAAGTTAGAAGCTATGACTATTTCACTCAAACCTCTCCGAAACCAAGTTATTGTCATTACCGGTGCCTCTAGTGGAATTGGCTTAGTAACTGCCAGAATGGCAGCACAAAAGGGTGCAAAGCTTGTTCTTGCAGCTCGTAATGAAGATGCTCTCCGTCAGCTGGTTGACGAAATTCGCAGCAAAGGCGGTCAGGCGATCTATGTCGTTGCTGATGTAGGGAAAGAAGAAGACGTTAATCGCATAGCCGAAAAAGCGATCGCTGAGTTCTCTGGTTTCGACACCTGGGTTAACAATGCGGGTGTATCTATTTTTGGTCTCTGTACAGAGGTTTCAATTCCAGATATGAAGCGTATGTTCGATACCAACTTTTGGGGAACCGTTTATGGCTCGCGTGCTGCTGTCAAACACTTTAAGGAGCGCGGGAGGAGCGGGGCGCTGATAAACATCGGTAGCTTTTTTGGCGATCGAGCAACACCAGTTCAATCTACCTATTCAGCTTCAAAACATGCACTTCATGGCTGGACAGATGCCCTTCGGATGGAGTTGGAAGCTCAAAAGGCTCCTATCTCAGTGACGTTAATTCATCCCGGACGAATCGATACTCCATATAACGAGCATGCCCGCAGTTATATGCCTAAACAACCAGCCCATCGCGGTATGATTTACCCACCAGAAGCAGTGGCTGAAGCGATTTTGTATTCAGCAGAGCATCCGAAGCGGGATATGTACGTTGGTTTCCAAGCTAAGTTCTTCGCCATACTAGGTGGCATATCTCCACGTCTGATGGACAAGCTAATGGAGATATGGATGTTTCCTTCCCAACAGTCCGATCGCCCCTCGCGAGACAGAGAGGATAACGCACTTTATCGGGCTGGGTATGGTATGCACGAAAGAGGAACACATCAAGGATGGATTAGATCGGGCAGCATATACGTGAAAGCTTCAAAACATCCAGTTTTCACAACCATAGCTGTCGTTGGTTTGGGTGTGGCTATTTGGTTTCTTGCAACATCCGTTGTTTAGGAACTTCCAGGAAATAAATTATCCATATCGGGGGATGGACGCCTTCGCCCATCCTATGTTAGAAGCAGTCGAGGAGACCAGCACTACAAAAAACTAGATCCACTGTGGGGTTAGATCCGGAGCGTTTTTCTCACCCCTAAGTATGGTGATTCTCCACGCTTTTTCGTTTTTAAGAGAGATTATACGAGCGTGGAGTTATTTATGCGTATTCATCATCTTAATTGCGGTTGTATGTGTCCGATTGGCGGGGCGCTCTTTGATGGTTTTAGTCGCGGGCTAACCGCTAGCCTCGTATGTCACTGCTTGCTTGTCGAAACAGATCGGGGGCTTGTTCTCATAGATACAGGCTTTGGTCAGCGCGATATTAAAGCACCATTATCAAGGCTCAGCCCGTTCTTCATGAATTTGAATCGCATTCAGTTTGAAGAGAAGTATACGGCGATCGCAGCTATTAAGCAGTTAGGCTTTCACCCCCGTGATGTTCGCCACATAGTGCTGACACACCTTGATTTCGACCATGCGGGCGGGTTAGAAGATTTTCCAGAAGCTACTGTGCATGTGATGCTTCCTGAGATTGAAGCAGCGCGGGAACGGCGAGGCTTTATTTCATCGCAACGCTATCGTCCCGGTCAATGGGACGAAGTAAAACAATGGAAGTATTATTCAGCAAAAGGCGAACCTTGGTTTGGTTTTGAAGCAGTACGCGACCTTGATGGACTACCACCAGAAATTCTTCTCATCCCCCTTGCTGGTCACACACGCGGTCATGCTGGTATTGCCATCAAAACATCCGAAGGTTGGCTTTTACACGCAGGCGATGCCTACTTTTATCGACATGAAATGAGAAGCCCTAATCCACAATGCACGCCCGGTATGCGTGCTTATCAATGGTTGATGGAAGTAGACCGTGAGGCTCGCCTTTACAATCAAAAACGATTGCGAGCATTATCTCTCGATCGCGGTAGTGATGTGCGACTCTTTTGCAGTCATGATGCTATTGAGTTTAAAGCTTTTACTGACCAAAATAATTCGCAATTGCAGGAAGACTATTCGCGCTGAATCATATTCTTGTGGTACGGGATCTTGTGGTACGGGCGAGGACGCCCGTACTGAAAATAGCTGAAAATTTGGAATTTGTGATTTCAGATTTTCCTGAGTTGCTCCAATCTCTGACAGTTTCTACTCTTACTCATGCAGAGTTTTGCGACTTCTCCAATAGCTAAATACTTTTTCAGTTTCTATAGATTTTACTGTGCTTTCTATAGAATTATATAGCTTTCTAAATATTTTTGGTTAACTGATTAGCACACTCATTAGATTTTTTTGTAAGACCTTCAGAAGTATTTGAGGGTTTTAATGCTTAGCCACAAAAATTTCTCATTCGCGTAAAATGGGTAACGCGATCGCATTGGAGCCTGTAGTCTAGTTGTTGTCAGGATAAATTCTCTCAGAAGCATTTACAGCCTTTTTAAATAACGCAGTGGTAGGGGCGCTAGTCATCGCACCCTTACAAACAGTGTAGTTTACGGTGAAAAATGCTGTCAAAAAGTGTTTCTGCTACTACTTCCAACATTTTAAACAACTAGCAATACAGGAGCATCTGTGTATGTTTGAGCTTGATAGTACAGATCGCATGCTAAATCAAGGTTTAGGTCTGACAGCTAGCACGCAAAGCTATAAAGATTTAGTTGGGCTGTCAGACCCTAACAATTTAAACAGCCTAAGTTTTGGCGGTCGTAGCAGTTCTAATTTAATGCTTAATAGTTTTTCAATAGATGAGTATACACCATTGATTGAAGGCTCCGATCCTTATGTTCTAGTTAACAGAGGTGAAGATATAACAGGCTTTAATTTTAATAATGTAGAGGCTGGATATACTCAAATGACTTGGGAAACTTCATTGTTTCAACCTGTTGATTGGTTTGGTGTGACAGGTTATTCGGCTGAATCTAGTAATGAGTTTGGTAATGGTAATAGCTCTACTCCAACCACTGATTGGTTTAGTCAAAATTTGAGCGACTCACAATTAATAACAAAAGCAAGAGCGCTAGCTGCTGATAGTCTGTTCAATCGTAACGATATGATAGCGATTTTCCGCGATGCTAAAGATGGTAATGTCATTGATGCTCATGAATTAAAAGACTTACGCACGCTTGTCAGCAATGCTAATCGCTTTAATATGCCAGACTATGTTCGTGTCTTGTCTAATAAGATTGTTAATGGTAATGCTGCTAACCTAAAATATCAAGGTCAAAATCTAGGGAATTTGTCTGCTGGTAGCACTAGCGACCAAATGGAAAAGCTCATTGGTAAGTGGTTTTTGGGTAGCGATCGCCCGACAATCCCTGTAAATTACACTTATCGACAAGCTAGTGGCTCTTTATTCCAAAATGGTGTGAGTTATCAGGATGTTAACCAAGGCGCACTTGGGGACTGCTACTTTATGGCTGGTTTAGCTGAAGTGGCTTTACATTCACCCAGTAAAATTCAGAGTATGTTTACAGACAATGGTGACAGTACATATACGGTGCGTTTTTATAATAATGGAGTTGCTGATTATGTAACGGTAGACAAGTATTTACCAATAACTTCATCAGGGACTTTTGCTTATGCTCAACAAGCTAAGTCTAATGGAGGTTACTACAATGATTCGTCCAATGAATTGTGGGTGGCTCTAGCAGAAAAAGCCTATGCTCAAGTCAACGAGTCTGGATGGATAGGTCAAGATAATACCAATTCCTATCTAGGTATTGAATCTGGCTTTGATAACAAAGTTATAACTCACATTACAGGACGTAATGCAAGTTCCAGTTCTTTAGATTTCAACTCTATGGTCAACGCTTATAAGGCTGGTAACCTTATGGGTGTAAGTTCTTATAATTCTGGAGTTGCATCTAATATTGCTCCCAATCATGTGTATGTTGTCACAAACTACGACTCTTCTACTCAGCAATTCACTCTCTATAACCCTTGGGGATTAGATGGAGGAGATTATGAAAACAAATTCAAGCCCGGTACTGTAAAACTTTCTTTCAATGAATTAAAAGCAAGTTTTGCTAGTTGGAGTTATACAACTTAAGTAGGGAGTAGGGAGTAGGGGAAGAGAGGTTTTCCCATGATTAGCTGTCGGGGCTAATCACCCCTCAAACAATTTCTTTGAAAGGTTAAAAGAGGGAAGCGTTCGCGAAGCGCAAGCCGTACCCGGCTTATCGCAACTCGCACAAAGACACAAAAATGAGGTATTTAATCAGATGAAAATATCTGTTTTCAAGCTATCATGTGTGCTTGCAATTGCATATTTTTGCAAGCCTTTTGTAAATTTACTTCACACATCTCCCATATATAATTCATCCTTAGTTATGGCTGCTGAAAAAACTAAACAATCTCAAAGCGTACAAATTACACGAGTGACTCTATTGGCTAGGGAAGAAAAAACACTACCAATTGGACAACCACCAACTCCCAACAGAGACATTGGATTTGCTTCTGTTTTTCTCCGTTTAGAAAATCCTCTAGAAGCCAATTATCAAGTTACCATTCAAAACATTAAAATTATCAATGTGAGTAATGGGCGATCGCAACACTTCAGTTATTCTCCACAAAAAATTACAATGCGTCCGTTAGAAAATTCCGAGCAAGCATTCCATTTAACAAATAAAACAGGATATGTGGGTACAGATAAAGTCAAAGCAGTTGTGACTTATCAAATTGGGGAGCGAGTCAATGCTATGACTTCTGCTCCTGTAGAAGTAGAGCGAAATTGACCTTCTGACTATAAAATAACACTAAATGTAACTGTTTCTTGTGGATGAGTGATTTGTCATTCGCACGAACACTCTAGACTAAACTCTCCTGCACCTCTACGATAAACTCATCCTCAAATTTTACAATTCTAATTATGCACCTCTGTCACTTCCTCATTGGTGTTCCTGGGAGCGGTAAATCAACCTTGGCGCTTGAACTCGCAAATAATGGTCATTACATTATTGTCTCCACTGACGAAATTCGTGCTCAACTCTATGGTGATGCTACCATACAGGGCGTGTGGAGTGAAGTTGAAACAGAGGCGATCGCACAAATCTCCGCAGCCCTACAATCTCAAAAGGGTGTCATTTATGATGCAACGAACTGCAAACGTAGCTTTCGGATGGATTTCTTGCAAAAGGTTTCAACGATCGAGCCTCTACAAAATCCTACTTGGGTAGCGTGGTACTTAGATACACCTATAAATATATGCATGGAGCGGAATCAAAAGCGCGATCGCGTTGTCCCCCAGGAGATAATTGAAAGTATGTCCAAATCTCTGCATAACTTTCCTCCTCTGGCTGCTGAAGGTTTTGCAGTTGTTGAGAAAATTGATATGACAGCATTTCAACCTAAGACTCAAACTTTTCAAAAACATCTTCAACAGCGCCTCCAACTGCAACGCCGCATTATTAACCACAAGAACCGAACGCAACACGCCAACATCGTTTTCCATCGTTACAGCAAGTTACTTGATTTTGACCGCTTAATACATCTTATTTCCCTGATTATTGAGTATCCCGGTATTGGTAACTTGCATGCAACCAATTCCAGTTTGCTAGAGTCTATTTTTGGTTGCGTACCAGATTTTAATAGTGATATTGCTGAAATAGCAGCTATTATGGCAAAAAAGCGCGGTCAAATCTATGCTTGTGAAGATGCGATCGCAGCCGATTTACAGTGGCTCGGAAAGAATGGAGTCATTACCTACAATGAACAGTTAACAGTAGAAAGTCCTGCTGACGACTCACCCATAACATCTACTCATCCATACTCCGATCTCGAACCCTTCAAGCGGTTGATGGGAATTATTCAATTTATACTCCACAATCCTTTCCTTCCCGATACCAGTGGTGGAAGTTTATCAACCTTAGCAAACGCACTCGTGCAAGCCGGAGTTATTTACGGAGATGGTTTGGCAACTCTCCGCAAAGATATTGAGAAAATTCTTAAACCCTATAAGATATTACCTGATTTTCCTATGCGAAATGGTTATTTTTCTGGTACGGGAATTCTTTCCAAACAAGAATTAATTAAGGTTTTTGAAATGCTCCAGTCACAAGCTAAGAGTCTTGATGACCCAATATTATTAGATTTTTATGAAGAGTTTAGGCAACGAATGATACAGACTAAACTGCTGAATGCTAGCGAAAATCTGTATCCAGTTCGGTCTATTGCTCACCATTCTATTATTAACAACCAGTATTTACACAGCGATGCATTGGCAAATAAGCAATTGCAGTCACAATTAGAAGAAGCGATCGCGAGCGGTCAATTGCTCGAATTAAATCGCTTCACTGATGGCGGTCGCTATGCAGGAGATGAAAAAAGTTTTTTCTTAGTCTATCCCTTGCAAATTGTTTTTCATAACCTGGCTTGGTACTTGGGTTATGAGTGCGTTGGTGGGAAAGAACCTGGATTGCTCAGATTTGAGAGGTTGGATCGTCTGTTTTTAGGTCGAACGCAGAACCAAGTGCGATCGCGACCTGAACAAGAAAAATCTTTACAGCGATTGCAAACTTTGTTAAAAGCCGGTGCGGGATTATTTTTAGGTTACAGTGTTGCTGACCAACGCCAGTTTCTCAACCAAGATAAAAAGAAGCGTTCCCAAGTTTGCGTGACAGTAGAACTTTGGTTCAATGACGCAGTATACAAATTTATCATGGAAGGAACAAAGCGGTTTGCACGGATAAAAATGTACTGTCCGGAGTCCAGTATGAAACAAAAACTTCCCCCATCAATATTTTGTTTTAAAGATAAAACAGGAGATAAACTATTTCCCAATCGTTTTCAGGTCATACTACCAAAGTGGTCTTTGAATGATTTTGATTTATGGCGATGGATTGTAGGTTTTGGTGGAAACGTAAAAGTTATAGAACCACCGGAGTTAGTCAATAAAGTGAAAGAAATTGGTACGGGAATTGTGAAAGCTTATGATTGTACTTTTTGAGCGTTAGTTGATTATGATTTACAAGGTTTCAGCGATTTGATTGTTTGAGTAGATAGATGCGATCGCATACATAATATCAGGACTCTACAATGCCTAAATTCCAATTGTTTCCTCACTTCTTCATTCTTCAACGATTAGTAGATGGTTCTCTCAACCAATGTCAAAACTTAATTACAGCAATGCGACGATGGGTTTTAATCAATTGGTTTTATGGAGAAGAAAGTCATGATTTTGACTGCGAGCGAAGGAGTGGATTGACATTTAATCAATGGAGTCAAATTTTTTTTAACCAAGACTTATTAAAATTACAACCATCATTTCAATCGGGACACCCACTAGGGAATTTACTAGAGAAAAATGACGAAATCTTAAGACCTCATCATCTACTCTGTCCTTGTTATAAAACAACTGTAGATTGGTTGCGGTTTTACAATTTTAGCGTAGATGATTGGTTAGAAAATTTACAGCAAAATATTTATATATCTGAAGTAACGATTACTAAAGTTATTCGCGATCGCTTATTTGTCAAAGTTCGGAAAACACTACAGGCGGACATGAATTTCCTGATAGCCAAACAGTGTCTTAAATGCGAAACTTCGTTATTTCATAAACATAATATTATCTATAGAGTTAAAAAATTACCTGAATGGATATCAACAAAGGTATCAAACAAGAGACAAGTATCGAGTACCATTATTCCAGAATTAAATGCTAGCGAACTCGCCGATTTAGCTCAAGCATTAGATATGCTGACTTTTCTCGACCCTAAACTAGCACCTATCGCTGATAAAATTTCTACAGAAGTTTATGGAACTCGACGGGTATTTTTACATATTGATTATATTTTACCAGAAGATTTTCAAATTCATGTTGATAATTTACAAGAGCAACTACAAGAGAATTGGCACGAGCAGGAGATTAAACCAATATTCTTTAACTATGCAAGCGCTCGTTTAGGTGCTAAAAAATGTTTGGTGTATCCGGTATGTATTTATTACGTACAAAGAGCAAAATATCTTTGTGCTTATGGGGTAAATCCTCGTGGAGATGTGAATTGGTATAATTATCGTTTAGAAAGAATTCAATCATTATTTTTTGTTGACTGGACGGACAGAATAATTCCTCCAGAATTATTAGAGAAATATTTAACAAATAAACTTCCTCAACCAGAAGACGTTGAAGTAGAAATGACAAAGACTTGGGGATTCGATGTCAATAACGTTTCTCGCTTAATGCTCCTGCGATTTAATGCTGATTATCACCGACGTTATATCCAAAATACCGTTCGCCACGACACATTTACCAGAATAAAATCGCTAGACAAGGTTGCAGAAGTTATTCGCAAGTATGCAAATAGCGATGGAGAAGCAAAATTATTACATGGAATCTTGAATAAATACCCCAAGGATGCATATTACACCGTCATGTATCGCGATCGCGATTATAACGTAATGATGCGTTTACTGGCTTGGGGTGCAAATGTCGAGGTTTTATTACCGATGGAATTACGGGAACAAATCGCTCAGAATATTCGCGAGACACATAAGTTTTATCATGATGAGGAAAGTCGAGCAAGCTGCACATTGAAATAAACATAAACTCATCTTCTCACCACGGGTAGAGCAACAAACAAACCTGGCAGTCTCTACGCTAACGGTTCTGCGCGAGCACGTGACGAAGGCGATCGCTCAAGGGGGAAACTATACCGATGATGACATCGCCGCAATTCTGGCCGCAGATGTATAACGATAGAATCCTATGTATGAATTACGTTATCTAGAACATTATTTTTACTTGCTTTCGTCTCGTTCCAGTTTTTGATTCGGGATTTCCAAGAAATAAATTATCCAATCTTGTGGGATGGGCGTCCTCGCCCGTCCTATACAGGTGGCGGGCTAGAAGCCCGCACCACAAGAAATTTTGGGAGATTTTTGATTAGCAATTTTTTACTTAATATAAATTCCTCGTCTCAAAGCTTCAATGCGTTTGTGAATTGGTGGATGGGTGTGTTTGAGCCAGTGAAAAGTACCCGTTTCTTCTTTGATTGGGACTCGCACCCATAGAGTTGACATTTGTTCTCGGTCTTTTTTCGGTGGTTGAAACGGAAGTCTATCGAGGGTTGCTAAGGCTGATACCATTGCATCAACACTCGTCAGTCTTGCTGCAACCGCATCAGCATGATACTCCCTCCACCGACTATGCCAAAAAGTCAATAGTGTTACCAAAAATTGGGTCATTGATGGTAATAGCATCAATACAATCCAAATGATAACACCTGTGAAAAACCCCATCGCTTCTTGCCAACTTCCGAACAAGCCATAAATTAAACCCGCACCTAACATTAGCAACGCTACAAATCTTCCTAAGTACCACACCACGAGCAGCATCGGTGTAAATAGTATCATCATGACTCCACTCCAAGCTGCTGAAAGTAAGGTTTTTGCCATGGTATCTAAGTTAGCAATATGACCGATTTCATGAGCCATAACTGCTGCAATCTGTTCTCGTTTTAAGTGCTTCATTAAACCCGTCGTTGCAACCACCATTGAGTAGGAACGGGTTGCACCTACTGCGTAAGCATTGGGGTTCTCATCGCACAATTCAATTCCGACTACAGGAGGCTTAGGTATTTTTTCGGCGATCGCAATATCTCGAATTGTGGTACATAACCATTGTTCCTCGTTTGAATAGAGTCCCTTCTCATCGAGTAAAAATGGATTAATCACCCGTATGTTTCTTTGATTGATGTACGTTGGGACTGCGGAAAAATATCTGTAAGTTGTGGTTACAACCCAGTAAAGACTTGGTAAACCAATACAGATTAGGAAAAACAAACCAAGGACAAAACAGAATGCACCTTGTTGAAAAAGGAGGACTCCGTAATAACTCGCATAGAAGCCATAAATGAAAACACTGAAACAAAATATAGTCATAATTGCAATGACTGCTAAATTCCCACGAGCATTTTTAAATTTCATGGCTTGACTCCATTGGGATAAATGACTAGTCTTGAAAATTCAAGATGCTGTAATTTACCATCCCAATGGAAACTCGCGTTTCCGAGATTGCCTTTGCGAATGAATTCGCGGCTATACAAGCAAAACCCACCTACGTGGGTTTCACCTTGATTCTTGGATTAGTTTGTGTAGGCAAACTTCGTTTGTGTAGTTGCGAATTCTATTCGCCCAAAACTTTTAAAACATCCTTTAAAAAACCTTGTTATTTGGAAACTCGCCTTTCCAAGCACAAACTAAACTAAAGCCTGGTTCGTCAAATCCAAAATCGAATTTGTTCCAATGGAAAGAATCATCAGCGAGTTTCTCGCTTTGCACAATTTTCAACGTGCTTGGGAAAAGGTAGCCGAAAAACGCGGGTGTGCGGGTATGGATGGGGAAACTATCGACGGTTTCGCTCGCAACCAAGCAATGAATATTTATCAATTACGCGATGCTGTCGCTAATGGTGGTTACGAACCACAACCTTGCAAACAAGTTATCATACCTAAAAGAAACGGAAACTTGCGAGAATTAAAAATACCAACTGTTCGCGATCGCATTGTTCAGCAAGCGTTATTAAATGTGCTTGCTCCAATTACGGAGGCAAAGTTTTCTCCTGTGAGTTTTGCCTATCGTCCTAATTTATCTTATCTCAATGCAGTTGAAAAAGTTGCCGATTTGCGGGATGATGGTTATAGTTGGGTATTTGATGCTGATATTACCAAGTTTTTTGATAACATAGAGCATTCTAGGTTATTACAACAAGTTCGGTTGTATCTCGACCATCCTGGGATTTTATGTTTGATAAAATCGTGGATATCAGTTGGTGTTTTAACTAATGAAGGTTTAGTTTTACCCCAAAAAGGGATTCCTCAAGGTGCGGTGATTTCACCTTTATTAGCGAATATTTATTTACATGAATTTGACGAAGCGATCGCTGCAAGTCAATTACAACTCGTGCGCTATGCTGATGATTTTCTCGTTTTAGCTCGTACTCAAACAGAGATTTTACAAGCCCAAATAGAAGTTATTAATTTATTAGATTCCATGGGCTTGACGCTTAATGCAGAGAAAACTCAAATTACCACTTTTGAACGAGGTTTTTGTTTTCTCGGTCATGGGTTTTTAGATAATGCTATTTTTCCAGTAGACACAAATCGACCAAAATTAAAATCCGAAGCCGAACAACCGTCACGGCAAAATAAACGTAAAAAAAAACTGCCACTATCCTATCACCAGAACAACAGATAATAGAAATAGAAACAGAGCTAGAAACAGAAGAGTTTTTAGAACAACAGTTTCCAGAACAGCAACGCAATGTTGCATTTCTACATCAACCCTTTCTATCAGAGACAGACACCGAAGTAGTTTTAGAAGATAACAGCGATCGATACAGTCCTCTACAAAAGAACATTTGGAATCGGGAAATGGCTGCAATTTATTTGATTGAACAAGGAACGAGTATTTATAAAGACTATCAACGTTTTGTTATTCATGTCAGCGAAAAGCCAAAACTCGAAATCCCAATTAGAGAAGTCGAGCAAATTATGATTTTTGGCAATATTCAACTCTCCACTCCTGTGATTAACGCCTGCTTACAAGAAAAAATAGCCGTATTATTTCTAAATCAATCGGGTCAATATCACGGACATTTAGCAAGTGAAGAGTCAACAAACCTTGATAATCATTTAGTACAAATGGAAAGACGGAACAATAACGAATTTCAATTTTATGTATCAAAAGCAATTGTTTACGGAAAATTAATCAATTCTAAGCAGCTATTAATGCGATTTAACCGCAGACGGAAAATTGCAGCAGTTGAAAAGGCAATATATGGTATTAGTCAAGATATTGATTCTCTAAATCTAGTTGATGATTTAGATTCTCTACGCGGTTATGAAGGGATTACAGCCGCTCGATATTTTCCAGCATTTGGTGAGTTAATTACTAACCCCCATTTTGAGTTTTCTATTCGCAATCGTCAACCGCCTACCGATCCGATAAATTCTTTATTAAGTTTTGGGTATACTCTTTTGTTTAATAATGTCTTGAGTTTTATTATTGCCGAAGGGCTTTCTCCTTATATTGGTAATTTTCACTATGGAGAAAGGCAAAAGCCTTATTTAGCTTTTGACCTTATGGAGGAATTTAGGTCTGTTATTGTCGATAGTTTAGTTTTAAAAATTGTCAATAACGTTGTGTTTAAAACTCAAGACTTTGATATATTGTCGAGTACGGGAGGAGTGTATTTAAATCAATCTTCTAGGCGAATTTTTCTAAAACAGTTTGAAGCCCGTATGAATGAGGAAACATCTCATCCAGATTTGCAATCTCAAGTTACCTATCGTCATGCGATTCAATTACAAGTCAGACGTTATAAGCGTCATTTACTATCAGAAATTCCCTACGAAGCATTTTTAAGACCTGCTTAATTATTTTACACAGAAGGAATAAACCCGACTTTTCTCAAAGTTGGGGTTATTGTCTACAAGCACAGGCTAAACTAGCATATTTTGTCAATAATTTTGAATGGCAATCGATTATGGATTTTTAGTAAAATAACTTATACTTTCATTAATTTATACTTTCTAAGTATCTCAATGCTAGTCGTTGTTGTTTATGATATTCCTAATGATAAGAGGCGAACTAAGTTATCCAATTTTCTAGAGGGATATGGGCGAAGAGTTCAGTTTTCCGTATTTGAATGTTTTTTAAGTTTGGAGGAAATGCGACAACTTTATGAAAAGGTGAAAAAATTAGTGAAACCAGTGGAAGATGATGTCCGATTTTATTGGATATCTCAAGAAGCTGTTGAGAGAGTGTTAACCATTGGAGGTGAATCACCTCAACCACCGCCAAACTATTACGTCATCTAGGTTTGAGGCGAATTGAAGAGGAAGTTTTACTAGTTCATCTACACACCTCGGCAAATCGCTGAAACCCTATATTTTTCGTTGAGGTGTGTCGATTGCTTGCTGTGTAAGGGTTTGAAGTATGTGTTTTCCTAAATTTTCGACAGGATTTACAATGTTTTTTAGAGGTGTGTCGATTTGCAGTCTGAAATCCTTACTGGGTAAGGGCTGCTAGACGAACTCCCCACCGATTGGGTTAAATCGGAATAATTGGAAACTTTTCAGGTTTGAAAAGGGGCGTCAGGAAAAACTAAGACCCCACCGATTGGGTTAAATCGGAATAATTGGAAACACAAGAAGTAATTTTTGTTTCGGTTACTAAGAGCGACCCCACCGATTGGGTTAAATCGGAATAATTGGAAACATTTTCAAGAGTTTTAAAGCCGTATCCACCAACACCCCACCGATTGGGTTAAATCGGAATAATTGGAAACTATTTTTGTGAAAAGTTATTGAAAAGGGAGTATGCGTTCCCCACCGATTGGGTTAAATCGGAATAATTGGAAACGTTACGGTTACCTCCTAAGTAATCAAGTTTAGAACTATCCCCACCGATTGGGTTAAATCGGAATAATTGGAAACCTACCGTATTCCCTGGGAAAGGAGTTACGGTTACCCCCCACCGATTGGGTTAAATCGGAATAATTGGAAACTTTTATATTAAAGGGGCCCCCCACAAAGTAAGTTTTACTACCCCACCGATTGGGTTAAATCGGAATAATTGGAAACATTAAAAAGATTGCTTTCGGGCCGGGTTGGGATAGCCCCCCACCGATTGGGTTAAATCGGAATAATTGGAAACGAAATCGTCGAGTACTTCGTGTCGGAAAATTGTTCCCCCCACCGATTGGGTTAAATCGGAATAATTGGAAACGAAAGGGATAGATTAGGTCCGGATGGATGTAGTACGCCCCACCGATTGGGTTAAATCGGAATAATTGGAAACTACAGTTTCCAGCTCTAATAACGTTTGCAACAGCATTACCCACCGATTGGGTTAAATCGGAATAATTGGAAACCACCGGATGTTTGATTACAGTTTCCAGCTCTAATAACGTCCCCACCGATTGGGTTAAATCGGAATAATTGGAAACTTGGGTTGGGTTGGATGTGCCTTGATTATATCCCCCCACCGATTGGGTTAAATCGGAATAATTGGAAACTTCTGATTGCTGTGAATCAAGTCCTAGTCTTATCCCCACCGATTGGGTTAATTCGGAATAATTGGAAACAGGAGGATGTCGAACGGAGGATTCCCAAGAATCACCCCCACCGATTGGGTTAATTCGGAATAAATTGGAAAGGGTTTTCCTTAGTTCTTCAACGGTTTTATTTCTGCTGTTTTTTTCATGGCTTGCAGCATTCTAACAGTTTGTTATAGTCTTGATAACTAATTAAACCGATAGTCTCTAGTTAACGCTAAAGGCTATCTTTCTCAAGAACTGCATTTTTCGTCATTCGCATCATGCACTGCTGCCATTCCAATTGCTTCTGCAATACTTGAGATAACGAGCGATAGGCTGAACATTAACAAGTAGAAGGAAAACCAGTTCTTTTTACTTTGTGACTTTTCGCCTTTACGTAATTGTTACATCGATAAAGAGAATCGATATTTTCAAGTGATTTCAAGTTGATCGTTAATAGTTAGATTCTAGAACATTAATTATCAGAATATAAAAGGTAAGTTTATGAACGGGTATCAATCAGCAAGAGAAGGGCAATTAACTCAAGCGGCTTTTGAGTTGGTAAAGGCAATCAATCAAGTCACAGATGAAAATCTGCCAGGGAAACTAGCTGGAATAGTAAAGATTCATGCAGGAATTGGTGTTGGGTGCATCTTTATTCCAGTACCTGGGGCAGACTTATTTGCAGCTTTTGGGAATACATGGACGATGTATGTACGCATCAATAAAGAGCTAAATCTGCCTTTTACCAAAAACCTAGTCAAAAGTATTGCCACAGGAATTTTGTCTAATTTGGCATCGAATGCGGCAATACTGGCAGTCTTTGGACTCGGATCTGCTCTGAAATTTTTACCCGGACCTGGTACAGTTGCTTCCTACGCTTTAATGAGCGCAACAGTTTATGCAGCTACGATCGCAGCAGGCTATATCTATATGAAAGCACTTGCAGCATTACTTCAAAATAGAGGTGCAGGACAAGTTAAAGAAGAGGATCTCAAAGCAGCAGTTGCTCGAGTTATGAACGATAAAGAAACTGTTCAGTCAATTTTTAACACTGCAAAGGAAAATTATACGAAAGCCGATTCCGATTTAAGTAGTTTGGCTCTGGAATTAGGTGACCTAAAACAGAAAATGCAGCAAAACGCAGTCACATCAGAACAAATAAATGCAGTAAGAGAGATCGCAGCAGCAGAAATAGCTGCACAGCAAAATGATACGCCCAAGACGTTCAAACGACTCAAGAACTCTGGCGAATGGGCATTAGAGAATGCAGACAAATTTGAGCTAAACCTTGCAGCAGCAGCTCTCAGGATGGTACTCGGTCAATAGCTTGACAGTGGGAAAAGTTACATTTTCGTCATTCGCATCACACACGGCTGCAATTCTAGTCATTTCTGTAACACTTGAGATGACGAGCGATAGGCTGAAGATTAACAAGTAAAAGGAAAACCAGTTCTTTTTACTTTGTGCCTTTTCATCTTTACGTATTGTTACATAGATAAAAAAAATCAGTATTTTTTAGCAATCTCAAGTTGCTCATTATACGATTCTTCTGTGTTTGGATATCTCAGTTCAAGTTATTTATCCCTGAAAGTCTGAGTATGGGTGATAAAGCAATTTATACAGCAATTTCCTTTGCACCAGTGCAAGGATTTATCGAAAAATCGCGGAAGTTGAGGGACTTGTATGGTGCATCGTTAATTTTGTCCTATCTCAGTCAGCAGATAGTCCTAGCAGCAGATAGCCGAGATAATGTGACAGTCATTTCCCCTGCTAACATCAATGTCCAAAAAGGAATGCCGAACCGCATCCTACTTCAAGGTCATCTTACTGAAGAGGTAGCACGAGAGGTATTATTGACAGCTTGGAAGGATATACTTTCAGTTTGTCGCAATTGGATTGAGAAAGAATTACCCGATTATGAATATGAATGGGGACGTGAGTGGGGACATTGGGGTAACTATACTTGGGAAATCTTCTGGGGAAAGGGAAATTCGATCCGATCTGCAATGGAGGATTTGGAAACTCGTAAACTTTCTCGTACTTGGACGGCAATTAATTGGATTGGGGAAAGTTCGAGTTTAACGGGTACAGATGGCATTGCATTTCCAGGCTTGGGGGGAGTCAAACGCAATCCTCAAGATTTAACCTATGGTTCGGAAAAAGATATTATCAGAAAGTTTTATCAAGACCTAGCCGATATAACTGAAAATCAACAAGATTCACAAGACGAGGAATCAGAAGTAGAGGAATTAGGACAAGAAGAAAATTACCAGGAGGAACATCAGGTAGAAGGTAAATTCTTTGCACTCAAAGAACAATTGAGTATTCCTGAATTAGTTAAACGTTTGGTGACATATGAAAATGTTAGAAAAAATATAGGAATATCGCTTGGAGAAAAGAACTCTTATTTTGGGAAGTTACCGCAAGGATTTAAAGAAATTATTCGCAAACCAACGGAAAGTCAATCCGGAAAATGGACTGGTTGGTTTATAGGGGATGGGGATGAAGTTGGAAAAAAATTGAAGAAAATTGCTAACAGCGAAAATGCAGAGGAGAAGATTAGGACATTTACTAGAGAATTACGCAACTGGGGCAAAAACTTTTATAAATATTTGCCAAAACATAAGCTAGGAAGAGTAATCTATGCAGGTGGTGATGATTTTTTAGGTGTAATTTATAGCAAAAACTCTAAAAAACCCATTTCTGGATTAATTGCTTTGGAATGGTTGATGACACTAGAGAATAAGTGGCAAGAACACAGACAAGACATCAATGTCAGCGTCGGTTTTGTTTGGGTAGCAGGAAGTGTTCCCCAACGGGATGTGCTACAACACTGTCGTCAAGCACAAGAAACAGCCAAACAATTAAATCGCGATCGCGTTACAATCCGAGTCGTGTTTAATAGCGGACAATATGTAGAGTGGACTTGTCCTTGGAAGTATTTGCATATCCTCAAAAGTTACTGCGATCGCGATGGTAACACATATCCAGAATGGGAACGCAGAGGGCGAAATCCCAAATACGAACCCAATTGGACGCATATATTTAGCGATTTAGCCCAACTCAAAGCACGTCATGCCTTTGGACTAGCAGAAAACCGTCGTTCTAGCGACATTGAAAGTCAAGCAAGCGATAACAAAAATAGAAATGTCATAATTCAAAATCGTCGAGCTTTCATTAACTTTTTGGAAATTTACTTTCCTAATTGGAGTCAAATACTACAGCAAAATGAAAAATCCATTGTTGGAGCTAAAGATGATACAGATACTTATATATCCGCACAAATGATGATTGATTGGATAGAGAATTTAATAACAATTGGTTGGTACTTATGTTCAAATACCTTATCATCCTCAAACCTTTAGGTTTTTTATATGGGAGTGCAGGTGCATTTTTATCACCAGAAAATTTAGTTGGACGTTCTGGAGAAAAATTTCCACCAAGTGCAGCAACCTTATCTGGTATATTTTTTAGTGCTAATAAGAACAGAAATGACATTAGTCAAACGGAGAAAGACGAACATCATCAAGATTTAAAAGAAAACCTCTATGTAGCAGGAGCATTTTGGGCGCAATCTGGACAAGAGCAAAACTTTTATGTACCAATTCCTTGGCATCAAATAATTGGTAAAGACCAAGAAAAAGATGAATGGGTATTAAATCAAGAAGGAGATTGGCAACGTCACAGACAGTATCAAGAAGACGAAGACAAATTAGAACCAGCTTTTACATGGCAGACCATTAATTCTTGGGGATCTCAAAACCCAACGTGTAAAAAAGCTCCTTGGTATAGTATTCCTATGCTTCATCCCAAGATGAAAGACGAAGAGCGCCATACTTTAGAAGAAAATGGTTTATTTCTAGAAAATGCAGTACAAATGAAGGAAGATACCTGTTTGATATATCTTTCAAGCCATAAAATAGCAGATGGTTGGTATCGATTTGGTGGTGAAAAACATCTTGTAGAAATAGAATCACAGGAAATAAAAAATGAGAAACTGAATAAACTTTTACAAGAACCCATTCAACGAGCTTTTGCAATAATAACACCTGCTGTTTGGGGTTCTACACGCTTTTCCTTTCGGACTCCCCAACATCCCGATTTTCCCATTGACAAAGATAATCCCAAGCTATTAACAGATAAACCAATACCTCATCGTTACAGTACAGCCGGAAGACTCGGACGCGGACGTTATGCAGTTCCCCAAGGAAGCGTGTATATATTGGATAAAACACTTGGTTTGTCTTGGAGTCAATTTCCAGATAATTGGTTTCCCAATGAAGGTTTTAGCTTAAAACGTATTGGTTCTGGCTTGTGTTTGCCAATTCATATTACTGGTTTAGATATTGAAAAAATAGAACAAGGAGTTGCTTAATGTATCAGAAAGCCTACGGTATTATTGAAACTTTAGCCCCCGTTCATGTCGGTGCAACAGCAGGGGAAGAAAATGGTAATTTAAACTTGATTTTCCGCGACCAATTTACAAACACAGGATTGATTATTGGAAGTTCAATTCGCGGTCGTTTTCGTTCTGAGATGCGACAATATCGTAAATTTTTAGAAGAAAAAAATAATATTTTACCAGCAATCCATGAAGAAATATGGTATGGGAGAGAGTCAAGACAAGGTGAAAAAGATAGTACTAGTGAAGCTTTAATTAAATTAGAGCATGCTTCAATTGTTTGGCTACCTGTATTCTGTCCGGGACAACCTATTGTTTGGGTTAGCTGTCCGAGTTTGCTAAAGAAATATCAACGTATTGCTGGTTTAAGCAAAGAGATAAAACTACCCGATCCTTATACCGCCTCTACAAAATTGTGGGAGAAAGCATTAATATCTCAAAATGGAGAAGACAAAGGCAAAAAATTTCTCTTCTTTAATCTTGGATTTTTAGAATTAGAATCTCACCAAGATTTATCAGATTGGTTTCCATTAGAGGAAAATGGAGAGAAGAAAAAATTGCCTGCTGTTTTAGTTGATGATAATGATATGGCAATGATTCATGATATGGCTTTGTACCGTCAAAGCCGTGTAGCTTTAGAGGATAATGAGAAAAAGGCGAAGCAAGGACAATTCTTTAATACTGAAGCTTTACCAGAAGGAACTATTTTAGCATTTCCTATTGCTATTAAAAAAGATAAAAAGTATCCTCCTCAAGATTGGAAACCCATCGAAGGGAAAATGGAAGGTGAAATTTATTTAGGTGGATTAGAATCAATTGGTTTTGGTCACTGTTATGTAACAGTAAAAATGATTGAATCTTAACAATAAGAATAATAATTAAATGTCCTGTGCGTTATCAAAGTATACAGTAAAGGAAAAATATGGCTTGGCATTCATTTGATTTAGATAGAAAAGCACAAGATCTTACGCTCAAATATCGTGACAAAGATGTTTTAAACGAATCCCATAAAATGCGCGTGACTGTAACTTATGGTTTAGAACGCTTTTGGGGAGAGCATTTGCGCTTGATGAATAAACCCAAGAATGAAGATGATTATAAAAAAGGAGAATTTTGGCTAGCAACATGGAAAGAATTAGTCAAAATTATGAAAATTGCTGGAATAAAAGTTCCAGAACCAGAAATTCCCAACGATAAGAAAAATAATCTTCGGAACGGAGAATCTATACGTCGCGATCGCAACGGAAATTTTGAGACTGAAGATATTCAGAATATGACAAATCAGCTTTGGGATAAAAAGCATTTCCCTATCGAACATCAAAGAGTCACTTTAGCAGTCTTAACTCAATTTTGCGATAGTTTAATTTGGTGGACGCAGCGTTATAAAAAATCAGAGAAGCCAGAGAAATAAATCATAGAGTAGGTTGGGTTTCGTTCCTCAACCCAACATTTGCTCGATAAAACCCAACTCTACAAATTTCCTCTCAAAAATAATTATTATCTCATGAATTAAGGTAATCAAAATGAATCAAGATAACGTCCCCATGATGTTTCGCGCCCAAATTGATAGTCGCTGTCAAATTCATCGAATCGAGCGAAATAAAGGAACATATCAAGATGCTCATAAATGGGTCAATGAATGGACAAAGGGAGTTTTTCCAACAGGAAACCAACAACCCAATATAAATCCATCTACTTCCTCATTTGTCTCTCGTCCACAACCCCGCCACAAAAAAAATCCAGCAACCAACCCTGCAACAGCACGCTCTACTCCAAATAATCCAGCTTTTGCACGTCCCACTCAAGCTACTGCTCCAACATTATCACAAGACACCCCATTAGAATTCCCTAAATTTGGCTTAAATGTGAAAACATGGGAATATACAATTAGTTGGCGTTTAGTAACCAATAGCGGACAAGATGAAAGCGTAATTCTTCCAGTAATAAATGCTAAAGGCTTTCCATACTTTCCTGGTACAAGTATGAAAGGAGCTTTTCGACGTGTTTGTATTGATATGTATGGAAACCAACAAACAAACAGCTATTGCGGAGAAAAATTAGCTGATGGCAGTAGTAAACCCGGTATTTTACGCTTTCACGGTGCATACCCAGTTAGTATGGATTGGACACAAGGATTAGTAGATGTTATCCATTGCCAGGAAGAAAAACAAGTCATTAGTGATGATTTCAAAGATGGCGCAAAAACGCAAATATCTTTGCGTCAAGTTAAATTAAGATTTGGTATTTCCAGTACTCAGAAATTATCAGAAGATGAATGGAAGAAAATTGAAAATATATGGAAAAAAACCTTAGCGATGGGAATTGGTTCGCGGGTTAGTGCTGGTTATGGATACTTTAAAGAAATCGAGCAAGAAGTTGTTAAAGATAATCTATTATTCCAAGTAAAGCTGAAAGGACAAGGAGGAACATCACAATTAGTTGATAGAACCAAAGAATTTCGACCTAATATGTTTAAAGCAGCTTTGCGAGGTCATACTTTGCGCTTATTAGGAGGATTAACTAACGAAGCAACCGCTAAAGATATTACAAGAGAATTATGGGGTGGTTTTTCTGGTGATGGTTCGATTGTCGGATTGCTAGGAGTTAATTTTGACTTCGATCCATCTCAAATTAAGTATGAAGATGAAAAAAGATATTATCAATTACATACAGGAGTCTTAAAAATATTTTGTATGCATCGTCAAATTGATGATGTTCAAAGACAACGATTACGAGAAACAGCTAAAGCTTTAATTCAATTTTCGCTTATGCTTGGAGGTTTCGGAAAGTCATGGAGAAGAATTTGTCATAAGGAGTTTTATCGCTCTTATAAAAGACAAACTATTGGTTGCCATTGGGAGTTTCTTGATGATACTGTATATTATCCTATTATTAACCTAAAAGAAGATGTTGCAGAGTTGATTAACCACACTCGTAATTTACTCCGTCTTTGGATTCCAAAAGATAAACAAGTAAATCGAGATCTGACTCAATCTACAAAATTATCAAACAATCCTTCTATAAATACACCTGGTTCACCTAAACAAGTTAATAATATTGGGCTGATATCCCGTCCTAAACGTCCACAAAATCCAATAGTTAATTTAAGTACAGAGACTAGTAATACTGGTATAGAAAAATGGCGTGAAGCTTGGTACTCGCCAAAAGTACAAGTTTGGGGACGTAAAGTGGAAGATGGGAAAAGTCTTGCAATTGATTGGTTACACTATGAATATAGAGGTAAAGACACAATCAGAAACCCTCATGTTTTAGCAGGGGGTCAACAAAATTCAAAACCTATGTCAACAGGACGAATTTGGCATCGTATGTATCCTAATTTTGTGACTAATGAAAAGGCTTTGAGTAAAACAGATAAAGAGTTCATTGAAGTCTTGACTATTTTCCCCGATACATCTCAACAAACACTAAAATTTCTAGAGTTTTTAGAGAATGAAAGTGAGTTCAGTCGAGTTTGGTAGCTGGTGCGGCACAGCCTTTCTATTTAACTTCTTAACAGTCAAGGAGTCAGTCTTATGAAAGTTTGGATTGTGACAACTGGAAACAGCGATGTTCAACTCAAAAATAATCAGAATTGGGAAGAATTTTATTATGAAGTATTAGAAAAAGGAAATACTGAAATTAGTTACGATATCGATATTTTTATCAGTGTTGAAAGAGACAGAATCACAAGGCTGTATCCCGTACCATCAAGAGTATTAGGTATAGTCTATGAAGAGAAAACTAAGAATTATATATCGGATTTAGAATTTCCACTTTTCAATACTTATTTTCAATATTTTGATAAAAATAATATTAAATTAGATCGAATTATTGTTATTTTAACCGATCAAGAAGATATTTTTCAAGCTCAACAAAGAGAGAAAGATTATTGCCCATTTTGGCAAGATACCTGTAAACTCAGAAAAATACTGACTTGGTATTTCCAAAATAAGTTTCAAAATATTCTGACTTCTTCCTTCAATCCAGAAAAGAGTTTTTTCTGCTTACAACCAAAATTTGGAAAAGGATTAGACCACTGGAATGAGACATTATCGCTCGTTGAAAATCTTTTTGAGCAAGATATTTCTCCTCAGCTTCCACTGAAACAACCAGAAGTCTATATTAGCCATCAAGCTGGTACACCAGCTATTTCATCGGCCATACAATTCATTGGTTTAAATCGATTTCAAAATGTTAAATTTATATTAAGTAATCAATATTATGATATTACATCCAAAAAACAGATAGAAGCAGATGAAGTAAAATTTGAATCAGAAACTATAAAACAATCTAAGCCAGAAGAAGTTAGTAACAAAACCTCAGAATATCGGCGTAGTCTTCAAATTGAAAAAGCTAAACAACTCGTTTTCAGTGGGTTTCCCGGTGCAGCACTTAAAATTGTTCTGGATGCAGGAAGATCTTCCCAAGAAAGCATAGATGAATTAGAAAAAATAATAAAGTTTTTTAATTTAAATGATGTAACTAAAAGTAGCGAAGACGATTTAAATAGTGTTGTAATAAATAGTGAAGACGACTTAAAAAGTGTTGTGGGTAGTCAAGAGGACTTTAAAATCTTAAATGCTATTCAACGAATAGTTAATAGTTTAGATTTAATTGGGTTTTGCCTAAAACAAAAAAATTATCTTCAGGGAGTTGCTTTACTGGCTGCAACGCAAGAAACTTTTTTAAAGACAGCTATTCTCCATGAAGTGGGTAACTTATCTGATTCGTATCAAGGAGTTTCTCTATCGGATTTTTTACAATGGGATGAAAAAGGTTTATTTCTGATAACAGAGACTGAGTTGAACAAAAAACTACAGTTATCTCCTCTTGATGACTTAAATACAATTAAAGAAAATATAATGAAGAAACTTAAATTTCCTCTCAATATAGATAAAGCTAGTTATCGCGATCGCAAAACTCAGGAGTCAAAATTTAATACAAACAAAAATTCTATAATGCTAAAGTGGTTACAGCAACTCAGACCTGAATTAAATCTATGGAAAAATCTCATTTGGTCGTGTAATGATGCTAGAGAGCATGAAAATGACTTGCGAAATCAATTGATGCACAATCTGCGCGGGATGAATGAGATGAGTACTGTTAAGTATTTGCTTGGTTTAGACGATCGACCAAGTACCATTAATGTAATGGATGTTTACAATCAGGATGTGAAACAACCCTTTTTAGCAGCGATTAATGTATTAGGAATACCTTACGAGCGCGATAAATTGTATGAAAAATTGAAGAAAATTGCTGATAGCCTTAGATGAATAAAGCAAGATTCTTACAGCGAGTCAGGGGATGTATTTATCGAACGCTTGTTATATAACCTGCAAATGCTTATCAGTCATAGCTTTGAAGCATTTTACTTGAAATGGGGGTTCGCGCAAACTCCAAAAGCCCTGCTATGATTGGATTTACAGAGATTTTTCTTAGGAGGTATATTGACAGGCGATCGCCCAAACAGTACTTTTTTATTTGATTCGCGCAAATGGTAGTCAAAAGTCTTGTTCTGCAAGCTCTCTAAACTCCCGCAGTCTCCACTAACAATGTGGAGGCGCATAATTGGAAACAGGGGATTTATCTACTCTAGAGTTTTTTTGTTCAAGTGGGTCTCCACTAACAATGTGGAGGCGCATAATTGGAAACTTCTGACTCTGGATTATCAAATACCTTACCCGAATCTTGTCTCCACTAACAATGTGGAGGCGCATAATTGGAAACTCATATGATGTTCCGTAGTATATTTTTTGTTTGGTCTCCACTAACAATGTGGAGGCGCATAATTGGAAACTATCGATGACACCTTCACCGGGAACGTATCCTACGAGTCTCCACTAACAATGTGGAGGCGCATAATTGGAAACGAAGGATACTATTTTCTCGTACCATGAAAATCCATCGTCTCCACTAACAATGTGGAGGCGCATAATTGGAAACTCCAAGGCGAAGGCGAAGCTGGGAATAGGTGAAACGCCCGTCTCCACTAACAATGTGGAGGCGCATAATTGGAAACACCCGCAACCTCGACAACTTGAGTAAACCCGTCGTCGTCTCCACTAACAATGTGGAGGCGCATAATTGGAAACGCAATCTAGTAACACCTCATCTATTACACCGCAAGATGTCTCCACTAACAATGTGGAGGCGCATAATTGGAAACAAGCGAGAAGAGTTCACTCGTGAAGCATACAAGGAGTTGCGTCTCCACTAACAATGTGGAGGCGCATAATTGGAAACACAGACTTGTAGCAGGTGTAGAGATTAGCTGCTAAATCGTCTCCACTAACAATGTGGAGGCGCATAATTGGAAACAGCCTATAGTGCGCTAATGGTTATTGTCTTACTACTGGGTCTCCACTAACAATGTGGAGGCGCATAATTGGAAACCACTTAAGTAAGCAAGAGGCGTAGGAACCATGAGCAAGTCTCCACTAACAATGTGGAGGCGCATAATTGGAAACGTGACCCCAGGCTTCTTCTCAATAGCTTTTAGTAAAGTCTCCACTAACAATGTGGAGGCGCATAATTGGAAACGCAGTATCATCCTTAAGGCAATAGAAATTCCCTAGGTCTCCACTAACAATGTGGAGGCGCATAATTGGAAACTAATAGTTGAGAGGTAAAGAGATAAAGGTCAGTTGGTCTCCACTAACAATGTGGAGGCGCATAATTGGAAACAATTCTTAAACCCTTGATATTAAAATTATTTGGTGCAGGTCTCCACTAACAATGTGGAGGCGCATAATTGGAAACAGTGTATAAGTTGCTGAATGCAAATTTATTACACTAGTCTCCACTAACAATGTGGAGGCGCATAATTGGAAACGGGATTAACGGCGGCGATCGCGTAATAAGTCAGCGTCTCCACTAACAATGTGGAGGCGCATAATTGGAAACAAGAATAGTAGCACTTGCAGTTAAAAGCTGAAGGCTCAGTGTCATGGGAAGAAGCTAAAAAAGAACTGAAAATACAAAGAACAACAGCAGTTACGTGAGTTATATAGTTTTCACTGAGCAGTAACCGTACTTTTCAAAATTCCCAGTATTTTACTTACCTGACTGATAAAATATTCATTAAAATCTATCTCTATAGTATTACCTTTCAACCGCAAAAACCTCCAGTTAGTGCCAGTTGTCACTACACCATAAATCATACTAATTGGGTTTCCTTTAATTTCATTAAAAATTTGAGCAGCTATCATTTCTGCCATACATTGTGCCAAACCCGATTGAATATTATCATTTTTCGCTTCCACTAGAGTTACAACAGGTGCTTCAATAACTATTTGTTCTGAAGAAAGACTAATTAAAAAATCACAAAATCCGTTTAATCCTTTTGTAACATCTACAGTAAAGTCTTTACCAGAAAATATACTAATTTGTGATGCCATTTGTCTTTTAATCTCTACTAAAATAGGCATAACAATTAGTTCGGAACGTGCTTTTTCAGTATCGATCGCCAATGCCAGAGGTAAATATTCTTTAAGAGATTGAGCAAGAAAATCACTATAAGTTATTTCTGGTATATCATCAAAAACTCCAAATTGCTCAGAAATAACAATTCCAAAGTTACTTTTTATTTGTTCGATGGTAAATTGACTGTATGGCATAGCTTGCTACTTGTGCCTAATTTCAACCTCTTGTAAAACTATTTTATATTAGTTCTTGCTGCCAGACATATAACTAAACCCATATAATCTAGTGACGAATATCTTGTCCTAAGTCAGAATAGTAGATGGTAAGTCATACAAGAAAATATTAGATTGTGTTTATTCAACAAGACACTGGCTGGGACATAGCAGTTTATAACAAAAACGGTCAACTGGTGCTTGCCGTTCAGGTCAAGGGTAAACTTAATACCACGGTAGAGTGGGCTTCCCAACTGCGAAGCAATATCCTCGCCCACGGCCTTTACCCGAAAGCCCCTTATTTCCTCATGGTTTTCCCTGACAAATTTTATCTATGGGCTAATGAAGATGCACAACTTGACATCAGCGAACCAACTTATGCTGTTGATGCACGTCCCATTATTCAGCCTTATCTTGATAGAGCTGGAATAGCACAAGAGCAAAAAGTAAGTCGCCAGAGTCTCGAACTCATAGTGGTAGTTTGGCTATCGAAAATTATTTATAACGAGTTGCCTCTTAATAAAACGGATGAACCAGAACGATGGCTGGTTGATTCAGGTCTTTATGCTGCTATTTCTGGAGGAAGTTTTGGTCGCGAGGCAGTAGCGTGAACGTTTACGTTGAAACCAACTTTGTTTTGGAACTTGTTTTTCAGCAAGAGCAGTTTGTTAGTTGCGAGCAAATTCTGCAACTTAGTGAAGGTGGACGTATTAAGCTAATTATACCAGCATACAGTCTAGCTGAACCGCATGAGAAATTGAGCCGTCAAGCAAAGAGTCGTAGAGAGATCCAGCAAATACTGAATACTGAGTTACAGCAATTAGCACGCACTGCGTCTTACACAACTCGCATCAATAGCATTCAAGATATTGCAAACTTACTGATTCAGAGTAACAAAGATGAAAGTCAACGCTTTGTAAACTATAGAAATCGGCTTTTGAAGAATACAGAAGTCATTCCAGTCACTGCTGATATTCTTACTGAAGCAGCAGTATATGAAGACCCTTTTGACTTAAAACCACAAGATGCTCTTGTTTACGCATCCGTTATTTCTCATCTTTGTCACGATAGACCAACAATTGCTTGTTTCCTGAATCGAAACTCAAGAGATTTTGATAGTTCTGATATTGTTAATGAACTAAATAAATTTAACTGTAGGATGATACCGCGCTTCGATCGCGGTTATGATTACATCCAATCGCAGCTGTAGTCTGTAACGATTCTCTCTATCTCTTTACTACAGCGACTTGTAGAGTTTTTTTCTTTGGAAGTCATCTATCTAAATACCATTGGAAACCCGCCTTTCCGAGCATAGGCTTTAATAAAGCATATACAAATCAAACCCAAATCGAAAGCAGTTAGGGAAAACCTATGCTAACAACTCGTCGTGTCCTGATTTTTGCAGATAGTGATAATACCTACTTAGCAGCACAAAGCTTTAATAGGAAAATAGACTGGCAAAAAATTTGTCACTATCTCGCCGACCCCAAAGAAGGTAGAGAATTGATAGAAATGGTAATTTATGTAGGATTACCGCCAGCTAGAGAAAGATTTGAAGAACAGCGAAAAACCAAAGAAAAGTTCGTTTACTGGGCTAGAAATAATGGTTTTTTAGTCGTCACTAAAGAAGGAAAAGTGAAAGGAGAAGACTATGAAAGTAACATTGATATCGTTATGGCAATGGATGCAATTGAATTAGCTTTAGAAGTGAAGCCCGACATCGTTGTATTAGTAACTGGAGATTCTGATTTTGCTTATTTAGCAGAAAAATTGAGAAGAAGAGGAATGCGAGTTGAAGTTGCATCCGTGGAACAATCATTAGGTAGTGAGTTAAAAAATGCAGCTAATAGCATCGTGGATTTAATAGAAGTCTTTGATTCATTTAATCCTCAAAATAGTAGCCAAACCTTTCACAGAATTGGTAACACCAGCATATTTGATTAAACCAGTGAACAGTGACCAGTAACCAGTGACCAGTGAAGATTATGCCAACAATTAATGGAAAACTAATTACTCAAGGACGCGATTGCTTAGACACTCTAGATACGCTCAAGCAGAAAACAACAAATACCATGCAGAATTTTCAGACCTTAGAAGCACAAATGATTAATCTAAGTCAGCAACAAGAGCAGAAATATGCACAAGAACTCAACACCATTAAAAATCATCTCAATCAATTGGATAAAAGATGCATTCTTCTTGAGGAATCTATTTCCAGACAGTTGGTTCAATTCATTATTGTCAATATTTGTAGTAGTCTCTTTAGCTTATTTTGTTTGTGGTACTGGTTTGACACTCCTCATAAACCAAAATCTCAAACACAATTGGGTATTTCATATATTACAAGTAACTTCAAATCACACAATTCTTGATTAAAAAACAACCCAATCATTCACAAAAAAAGGAGACAACATGAGAGCAGTCATCAATGGAAAGTTAGTCGATTTACCACAAGGAACTACAGTAGAACAATTGAGAAAAAAACTGCCAGAAATTGGTAACGACGATGTTATGGAAGAAGGTTTTGGTAGAACTAGACCATTGAAGAATAATGAAGCCCTGAAAGAAGGCTCAAAAGTATGGACTGTACCCAAAATCGTTAAAGGGTAAATCTAAGCCCTATATCAGTCAACGTAAGTCAACCATAATTTTATGTAGGTGAAGTATGACAATTACAATTAGTCAAGAGAAATTTGAGTTTCGCCCAACTTCAAGATTGATAGAAGAACTCAAACTTTTGGAAAAAGCAGCAAAAAATATTGTTGTTGGCACTAAAACCGTTGAGAATGTTAAATACATGGCTATTCTAGTGAAAGGAATGCCTTTGTCTTCCCAGAAATTTACAGTTTCCAATACCGACGTTTTGTTCTTATTGCCTCCAGAATATCCTGAATTACCTCCTATTGGTTGTTATCTCAATTATCCTTGGAACACAACTGGAGAAGGAGATCATCACTTTACAAGACAAAGCTATTATGGAGCACCTTTCTTAAGTGATGAAGGATGGTACTGGTATTGTGTGGGTCTTGGAGGAGGCTTCAATCGAGAGGTATGGTTGAATTCATGGAAGCCAACTCAGCAAGTTGATAAAGGACATAACCTCGCGACACTCTTTGTAACTGCACGTCATGCAATTAATACTGATGAGTAATTCAGTGACCAGTGACCAGTGACCAGTGACCAGTGACCAGTGATGAATTGTATTGAGGGTTAAATTATATGACACATCAAAATCGACTAGTAGAGTATTCTTTGTATATACCGCCGAAAATGTGGCAAGAGTTTCGTCAAAATATGTTGGATTACCGAAATTCTAGTGAAGAAGTGATCGGTTTCTTTTTTTGTAAACCTCATCAAGTGTCAAAAAGAAAAATTCGCTATATTCCTAAAGCTTGGGTTGTTCCTTCTCCCGATTGCTATGAGATGCAATCTGTTAGTGGATTAGTTTTAACACAACAATTTCATTTCTACTTGTTAAAACAGTATCTTAAAGAAGGTTTGCACGTCGTTCATATTCATACTCATGTTGGGGAGATAATGCCAGAATTTTCTTCTGTTGATAATTACTATGAAGCGGATTATGCTCGATTTCTGGCTCAGAATTTCCCTAAAAAGCCTCGGCTGATTTCTGGAGTATTCAATCAGTCATTACAACAAAGTCAATTTCGTATTTGGGATAGAAAAGGGAAAAAATCCCATGATATAAAATTTTCTACTAATTACTTAGAAACAATGGATTCTCTGGAAGGCAACTTTAAAGAGCATAATATTGCATCAACAATTCAGAATTATGGCGCAATCGATATGACACAGCTTATACCCAACGATCGCAATCTAATGTTCGCTAGGCAAAAGGTATTTGGCGAAACCTGTCAAAAACACCTCGGAGAACTGAAAGTGAGTCTCATCGGATGTGGTGGAATAGGCTCAATCTTTGCCGAATTATTAGGACGATTGGGTGTCAAAAACTGGACATTAATAGACAGCGATCGCATAGAAGCAGTCAACCTCAATCGAATGCCAGGAGCTACTCAAAAAATGGTTGAACAGCGATGGAAAAAAATTGATTACGTAAAACACTTAATCAAGAAAATCTATCAAACAGGCTCTTGTATAACTACAATACCAACATCAATCGATAATGAAGTCGCTAAATTGGCTATATCCACATCTGATTTAATTGTAGTAGCAACAGATAATCATCTTTCTCGGAAGATAGCCCAAGAACTTGCATTGGAATATATGCATCCTCTCATTTGCCTTGGGACTCACATCGATATGAATCAATGCGAGGGTAAACCGCGAATGTTTTGTCGCATCACTATTCCACCTTTAGGAGGTGGTTGGTGCTTGATGTGTGGCAATATCATTAATTTGCAAAAAGCCGCCGTAGAATCCGCACCAGTACAAATCAATCAAATGGTTGCAAACGCTGGTTATTTAGAAGGAGTCAACGATCCAGCCGTATTTTGGTTGAATAGTATTTGTGCTAGTACCGCAGTTGGTGTGATTCATGGCATAGTCAGTGGTTTTCTGAATGTAGATGCTGGAATTGATTGGGTTTACGAGTTTCCTAATAGTGTTTGGCATCAGACCAACATAGAGTATTTAGAAACACCCGATTGTTATTTTTGTTCTAACTTTGATGGTTTTACAGCAAAAAGTGAAGAATTTTTCAATGAAAGCAATATTAACAATATGGACTATTGGCTTTGAACTCTTTTCACTCTGAAAAATGAAGATTCCAAACTATTGTTACTATGGAGGCCAAGTTTTGAAATTTTTTTCATCGTGCCTCCCTTTCTCAACCAATAAAACCGATCGACTAAGTTAAAATGAATGGGTACAGTTGAAGCAAAGTCAAGCCTATGGCAGTTCGATATAGGAGGAACTCAAATGACACCTAATACTTCTTTAGAAGAACGACTTGCGGCAATAGAAGCTGCGATCGCTGATTTGTAGAAGCAAGTTGCAGCTTCTCAACCGCCAAATTGGCTGCAACAAATTACAGGATCTTTCAGAGGTGAACCAGCCTTTGAAGAAGTGCTTGCCTACGGACGAGCTATTCGCCAAGGGAATGAGTTTCTTCTTGAAACACAAGATGAGCTATGAAATATTTATTGGATACAGATCATCTGAGCATTCTTCAACGTCAAATAGTAGAGGTAAAACTATGACTCTCGAACAAACAGTTTTAGACAACTTCCGAGAATTACCCACAGATAAACAACAAGAGGTTTTAGATTTTATTCAATTTCTCAAATATAAATCATTAGCTAAAACAACAGATGCTATATCTGATAAGCAAGAAGTTTTAACAGAAAATCAAGAAATTAATGATTTTTGGTCAGCTTTACAAAACTTCAGACAAAGGACAGACTTAGAAAGTATTGATGACGATATTTTTGAAAATTTACGGGATAAATCTCCAGGAAGAGAAGTTAATTTATGAGTCTCAAGTATTTACTAGATACTAATATTTTATCGGAGGCTAAACGTCCTCAACCAAATGAGAAGATAATGGAAAAGCTAAAATTATATAGACAAGAAACAGCCACAGCTACTGTAGTTCTCCATGAAATGCTATATGGTTGTTTACGTCTTCCTCTGTCTAAAAAACGTCAAGATCTAGAAGATTATATAAATAATGTTATCTTAGCACAACTGCCTTTATTTGATTATAATCTCAAAGCGGCACAATATCACGCTCAGGAGAGAGCAAGGTTATCCAAGGTTGGTAAAAGCCCTGCTTTTATTGATGGTCAAATTGCCTCTATTGCAGTTACGAATGATTTGATTTTAGTAACAAATAATGTGATAGATTTTCAAGATTTTGATGGCTTGATGATTGAAAATTGGGGTTTACACTCCGATCGTTGATAGATAGTACGGGCGAGGACGCCCGTACCACAAGAGAAAGTTAATGATTTTTATTTGGAGGTTCCTTACTGTAGAAATTGAGAAAGTTGCTCTAACTTATTCCAAGCAAGACCGCTTTGAAGAATATCTTTCGCGATCGCAACAGCATGAGTCAAAGTCTTAAAATAATCGCTAGTATCGGGAACGGCTTCGCCAACATACAGAGCTAAAGCTGTATTAAGAGCAACAATATCCTGCTGTGCTTGCGTCCCCTTCCCTTGAAGAACCGCTTTGAGAATTTCTGCATTTTCCAGAACATCTCCACCCTTGAGTTCGCTAATAGGAGCAGGAGTAATACCCAAGTCTCGCGGATCGAGTTCTAGCAAGTGCATTTGTTTGTTAGACACAATAGCTAAATCGGTTTTATCTCCCAACCCAGCTTCATCTAGTTTTTCCCGACCGTACAACGCAACAGCCCGACGAGTCCCCAATTGATACAAAACTTTAGCAAAAGTTTCCACCAAAGCGGGTTTATTCACCCCAATCACTTGTCCGGTTGGTCGCAAGGGATTAATCAGTGGACCGAGAAGGTTAAAAACAGTGCGGACTTTGAGAGTTTTTCGCAAAGGTGCGATCGCTTTTAAAGCAGGATGCCAATCTGGTGCAAATAGAAAAGTAATGCCAACCGCATCAACAGCTTCTTGAGTTCTCTTACTACTCGCCTTGAGATTTAAACCCAAAGCTTCCAACACATCAGCCGAACCAGTTTTACCAGACGCCGAACGATTTCCGTGCTTTGCAACCTTCACCCCACTGGCTGCAACTGTAAAAGCAACAGCAGTAGAAATGTTAAACGTTGATGCTCCATCGCCACCAGTTCCACAAGTATCAACGAGTGGTAAATTACCAACAACACTATCACGCAAAGTTGCTTTTATCGACTGAGTATATAGAACCTTAACCATACCCAACAGTTCTTCAGCAGATACACCCTTCGCCTGAATAGCTGCTAAAATTGCACCGGAAAGTGCGGGAGGAATACCCTCTGCTAGCCAACCATACATCAAATCAGATGCTTGAGAAACTGACAGTGATTGACCATCGAGTAATTGCTGTAATAAGGCAGACCAATTGGGAGGTTCGTAGTTGGAAGGATTTTTTACAACTTGAGCTGGTGCTGTTACCATAATCTTTACTCCTTGTTATTCCAGAATTAAGCAGGGTTGAAAAACTTGGCAACTGTCTGTACATCCTTATCACCGCGTCCAGAACAGCAGATGACAATTCGAGGACTACCCGTTAATTGCGGACACAGAGTTTCTAGAAATGCGATCGCATGAGATGTTTCTAGTGCTGGAATAATCCCTTCCAATTGAGACAGACGTTGGAACCCTGCTAGAGCCTGAGAGTCCGTAACGCTGTAATATTCAGCACGTCCCATATCCTTCAAATAACTATGTTCCGGTCCGACACCGGGATAATCCAAACCAGCACTAATAGAATGTGCTTCCACAATTTGACCATCTTCATCTTGAAGCACAAAACTCATTGCACCATGTAAAACACCAATACGCCCTTTTGTTAAAGTTGCGGCGTGTTTTTCAGTCTCAATACCTTCACCAGCTGCTTCAACGCCAATGATACGTACAGATTCTTCCTTCAAAAATTCATGGAACAGCCCAATAGCATTAGAACCACCGCCGACACAAGCCAGAACAATATCTGGAAGCCCGCCCCATTTTTCCTTGCATTGACGACGAGTTTCTTTACCAATAATTGCCTGAAATTCTCTGACAATCATGGGGTAAGGATGGGGTCCAGCCACAGAACCTAAGATGTAATGTGTCGTTTCTACATTTGTAACCCAATCCCGAATGGCTTCACTTGTTGCATCTTTTAGAGTTCCAGTTCCTGCTTCTACACCTCTGACTTCTGCTCCCATAAGCTTCATACGGAAGACATTCAGGGCTTGTCTTTCCATATCGTGAATACCCATATAAATCACGCACTGCAAGCCAAAACGAGCACAGACTGTAGCAGTTGCAACACCATGTTGACCTGCTCCTGTTTCTGCAACAATACGCTTTTTCCCCATCCGCTTTGCTAACAGCACTTGCGCTAAAGCATTGTTAATTTTGTGTGCTCCTGTATGGTTTAAGTCTTCGCGTTTGAGATAGATTTGCGGTCCGGTTCCATCGGGTTTTTGATAGTGGGCGGTGAGTCGTTCTGCTAAGTAAAGAGGGGTCTCGCGTCCAACGTAGTCGCGGAGAAGTGGTTGAAGTTCTTGTTGAAAGAGGGGGTCGTTTTGATATTTTTTAAAGGCGATTTCTAATTCGCTAAGGGCGGACATTAATGTTTCTGGGACGTATTTACCGCCAAATCGACCAAATCGTCCTAGTGTATCGGGTTGTTGGGTGAAGAGGGAAGTGTCGTTTGCTAACATTGAAATTTCCTTTTTATTTAGAGAATATTGAACCGCAGATGAACGCAGACGGACGTTGATGAATATATTTGTAGGTAGCTAATGACAAATGACTAATGACTAATGACTAATAGCGCATATTTGCTACTGATATTGATGCTTTTAATTCTTGACAGAAGTTTTTAATTGTTTCTAGTCCTTGTTGTGGTGTTCCTTCTGATAAACGTTGTACAAAAGCACTTCCTACAATAACTGCATCTGCACCCCAGTCAATGGCTTGGCGAGCTTGTTCTGTTCCGGAAATACCGAAACCAACTCCGATGGGTTTGTTTGTAACGTTTCGGATTTCTTTTAATACGTCTTTGACTCGTCCTTGCAGTTGCGATCGCACTCCTGTGACTCCTGTGACGCTGACTAAGTAAATGAATCCTTGAGATTGTTGGCTAATGGCTTCTATGCGTTCTTTGGAACTAGTTGGTGTGACTAGCAATGTGGTTTCGATTCCGACTTCACTGGCTGAATTTAATAGTTCATTGGCTTCTTCTAGAGGTAGATCGGGTACAACTAATCCTTTGATTCCTGCAGCAGCAACTCGTTTGAGAAATGTTTGAATACCTAGGTTTAAAATGGGGTTGTAGTACGTGAATAAAATGAGAGGCGATCGCAAATTAGGGGTGATTCCTTGAGCCATTTCTAAAACTTGAGCTAAGCGAGTTTCTCGGTTTAAAGCACGAGTTGCGGCTGCTTGAATCACTGGTCCATCTGCTAGCGGATCTGAATAAGGAACTCCTAATTCAATAAAGTCAGCACCATTTGAGTCTAAAATTTGTAAAGCTTGTGCTGTGGTTTCTAAATTAGGGTCACCAGCCGTGATAAAAGGAATTAGAGCACACTGGTTATTCTTGCGTAAGGTTTCAAAACGTTGAGAGATAGAAGTCATGGTGAATTATGAATTATGAAGGATGAATTATGAAGAAGAGGTTATTTTTAACCTTGCAACAGTTTTTTGACAGCTTGTTCTATGTTAGGTTGCTTGACTAAAGATTCTCCTACCAAGACAGATCTAGCACCAGCTTTAGCAACTACGTCTAAATCGGTAAATGTATACAATCCCGATTCGCTGACAACTGTAATACCCATGCTGTTTAATTTTTCTCCACGCTGTGCGAGTAAACGTTGAGTAATTTCTAAGTCAACAGTAAAGTTGTCAAGATTGCGATTATTGATACCAACCAATTGTACATTTGACAGTGCTAGTACTCTATCGAGTTCAGCAAGAGTATGCACTTCAATCAGAACAGTCATACCAAGATATCGAGCAAGATTTATAAACTCTTGAAGACTTTCATCTGACAAAACAGCAGCAATCAATAGAATAGCATCTGCACCACTTACACGTGCCAAATAAATTTGATATGCATCAATGATGAATTCTTTACAAAGTAAAGGTAATGTTACATTTTGTCTGACAATCTGTAAATTTCTAAAACTACCTTGGAAGAATTTTTCATCAGTTAGTACTGACAAACAAGAAGCACCACCTCGTTCGTAAGCTCGAGCAATTTTTACTGGATCGAAATTAGCACAAATAACACCTTTACTAGGTGAAGCTTTTTTAACTTCCGCAATTAAACTGGGTTTATTGGAACTATTTTCTAAAGCAAAGAGAAAATCTCGAACAGAAGGAGCAGTACCAATTTGATTGAGTAAATTTGTGAAAGGTAATATCTCGCGTCTTTTAGAAACTTCTTGTTGTTTGTGACGTACAATTTCTTCAAGAATATGACGTGGTTTTACCGATAGAGCGGTTTGATTATCTGTTTGAAGCATAAGAATAAAGTCCGAAGGCTCAAGAATGAAAAATGAACGACCAGTCAGTACACACTGCAAACCCCTATTGATAAATATCTAATTCACTAACTGGTCACTGGTCACTGGTCACTGATTACTGGTCACTGGTTACTGGTCACTGTTACGCAACAAGAGCAGCAGAAGGTTTTGAAGTGAATGCATGGACAACATTCTTAATCATTTCCAGCCCAACACCTCCAGCCATAGTCATAATAGATTCAGGATGGAATTGAACGGCTGCAATCGGTAATACCCGATGTTCAATTCCCATAATCACACCATCATCTGAAAGTGCTGTCACTTTTAACTCTTCAGGTAATTGTTCGGGTAGAGCATATAAGGAATGATATCTACCGACTTCAAATGATTGCGGTAAACCTTTAAAAGTGATGGAGTCTGAAGCAACAACAGAAACACCAGAGACTTTTCCATGCTGGGGATAGTTAAGAATTCCTAGTTCGCCACCGTGTGCTTCTACAATTCCTTGCAATCCCAAACAAACACCAAAGATGGGAATTCGACGTTTTTTACAAGCTACAATTGTCTCTGCTAACTGGAAGTCACTGGGTCTACCCGGTCCTGGGGAAAGAACAACAAGGTCTGGACGTTCTGTATCAAACACGGATTCTGAAAAACCATGACGCAATGTGATAACTGTTGCTCCGGTTTGACGAATGTAATTTGCTAGGGTGTGAACAAAGGAATCTTCATGGTCAACCAGTAGAACGCGCTTACCTATCCCAGAATTTACTTGAGAGGAATCAGCAGTAACGCGATCGCTAGGATTAGAATGTCTGTATTTACTCTGGTTGAGAGTTTGGAAGAGTGCAGCAGCTTTAGTAATTGTTTCTTGGGCTTCGGCTTCTGGTTCTGAATCATAAAGAACTGTCGCACCCACGCGCACCTCTGCAATGGAGTCCACGTACCGCATAGTTCTGAGAATTAAACCCGTGTTTAAATCTCCTTTAAAAGTTAAGTATCCAACTGCACCACCATACCACCGGCGCGCACTCCGTTCGTGTTGTTCGAGAAACTGCATTGCTGACCGTTTGGGTGCGCCTGTCACTGTAACCGCCCACAAATGAGTGAGGAATGCATCTAAAGCATCAAACTCAGGTCGCACTATACCTTCAACGTGATCCACAGTATGGATTAAATGACTATACATTTCAATTTGGCGACGAGCAATGACTCGAACTGAACCCGGTTCGCAGATTCGCGACTTGTCGTTGCGATCTACATCCGTACACATTGTTAATTCAGATTCGTCTTTGCGAGAGTTCAGAAGCTTTTGAATTTGAGCCGCATCGTCAATTGCATCTTTTCCTCGTCTGATTGTACCGCTAATCGGGCAAGTTTCAACACGTCTGCCTTCAACTCGTACAAACATTTCAGGCGATGCACCAATTAAATACTCTCCGCCGAGATTGAAAATGAATCCGTAAGGGCTAGGGTTAATTTGTTGCAATGTGCGGAAAAGTTCGGTGGGAGGCTGTTCGCAAGCTTGAAAGAAGCTTTGGCTGGGTACAACTTCAAATAAATCGCCACGGCGGAAGTAATCAAGGGCTGTCTCTACTTGGTTTTCATACTCACCTTTTTCGTGGTCGGAAGCTTTATTGGGAGTTAGGCGTTTACCTCGATAATCTATGGTTTCACCCGTGCGAGGTAAACCGCGAGTGCTACCGTACTGGGTCACAAATTCGTATTGCAAACGGAATGCACTTTGTAAATAGTGGTCAACAATGACTATTTCATCAGGTAAGTATAGTAATAAATCTCGTTGGTCGTCAGCACGTTCTATACGCTTTGGCATTTGTTCAAATTGGAAAACCAAGTCGTAGCCAAAAGCACCATAAAGTCCTAAGTGCTCGTCCTCTGGGCTGTGGAAGGTATATAAAAGCTCTCGTACAATACTGAAAACGGACGGCTGTTTACTTCTTTCTTCTTCTGCAAAAAACTGTTGTGTGGGTTGGACAGACCCTGTAACGCGATTGTCTTCTCTATGGACTTCTTGTAAGTGTGGGTTTTTGCCAAGGAGTTCTGCTAGATAAGGTAGCAAAACCATTCCCCGCTCGTTATGTGCTGTAATTGTAAAAGAGCGATCGCGAGTTGCTAGTTCTAGAGGTGGATTGACAAAACCAATTTCCCATCTTTTGTAACGTCCAGGGTACTCGTAGCTACTTTTCAATACACCCCCGCGTTGGGAGTCAAGACGTAGTAAAACTTCTTCAATACCAGTTTTAATGGAAGTCTTATTTACAGAACGAGACACAAAAATTCCGCCGTTGGTTGTGTAGCAATGAATATCTAGATACACTGGTTGTTCCTCTTTGGTGATTGGGGATTAGGGATTGGGGATTGGAGATTGGGGAACTCGGGGTCCCCAATCTCCAATTAGAAATACGGAGTTGAAAAACTTTTGGAAAGATGGGCTGGTGTTGCTACTGCAAAAGGTAATCTGTTCCAACGACCGTAAAATTGAGCCAGAGGAGTTATCTCTTGCATGACTTTCTCAAACCCTTCAAATGTTAGAGATTGAGGACCGTCTGATAAAGCTTTTGCTGGATTGGGGTGAACTTCTATCATCAAGGAATCTGTTCCGGCTGCGATCGCAGCTTTTGCCATAGAAGGTACAAATTCTGACTTACCTGTAGCATGACTGGGGTCAATCATGATGGGTAGGTGAGTCAATGTACGCAACACGGGAAGTACAGAAAGATCGAGAACGTTGCGGGTATATTTTTGGTCAAAGGTACGAACACCGCGTTCGCACAGAATCACATTTGGGTTACCAGAAGCCAAAATATACTCAGCAGCCATTAACCATTCTTCAATAGTGGCTGACAGTCCCCGCTTTAAGAGAACGGGTTTACCCATGGGACCGACTTTTCTTAGCAGTGGAAAGTTCTGCATATTGCGAGCACCTATTTGGATGACATCCGCAACTTCAGCAACTTTTTCCAAATCGGCGGTATCCATTACTTCGGTAATAATCCCCAATCCAGTGGCTTCTCTTGCTTTAGCCAGCAAACCTAGAGCACTTTCTCCATGACCTTGGAAAGCATAGGGTGAAGTACGGGGTTTGTATGCTCCTCCACGTAAAAACTGAGCACCTGCTGCTTTAACAGCTAGCGCTGTTTCTACAATCATTTCTTCACTTTCAACAGAACAAGGTCCAGCTACGATAACAAGAGGATGGTTTTGACCAAAAGCGATCGGTCCTCTTGGAGTTGGTACAATTACCTCGCTGGGTTTGCCATGACGGAATTCTAACGAAGCCCGTTTAAAGGGCTTATTGATCCGTAAAACTTGCTCGATAAAGGGACTGAGTTGTTGAACTTGCTCGATATTTAAACTGGAGGTATCACCTACTAAACCAATGACAACTTTATTGTTACTCTCAATTGTTTCTGGTTTGACGTTCCACTGGCTGACATCTTGAATAATTTGGTTAATCTCTTGTGTAGCCGTACCAGTTTTCATTACTATAATCATGTCTCGCTCTCCTGAAATGTTTTACTTTACTAGGTTATGTAACTTGTAGAACAGGATAGTTTTAAGTTTTTAACTACGAATCTGTTTTGCTGAAAAGTACTACAGTCTTGTTTTCTAGTTTTCCAAATTTAATCGCCAAAAAACAGTCATAATAAGTCAGGTATTAAAGTCAGAAAAAGTCATATTAGGTCATAACTGTAAAGTCAGAAAAAGTCACTGTCAGAAAAAGTTGCTTTGCGATCGATGATTATGTGAATTGTTGAGATTTGTTAAGCGATCGCACTTTGGATTTTGGATTAGTGAGTGGTACTTACTCCTTTCCCGCCAGAAGATTACTTAAACACGTAGGTAGGGAAGACAGCCCACCATTCGCGCTTTGTGTGGCATAGCCCTACCTACAAAGATCGGTAATTTAAGAGCCCAAAGGGAGTAGACTTCATCTCAACCAACTATCTATAGTAGTTCTCACTCGCTCGAGGAACAAATTTATCTGCGTTCATCTGCTACAGGCTGCGGTTCCTTAATTATTTAAGGTATTACACCCAATCGAAAACCGCTATATTTATCGCATCCTTTTTCAATTTAATATCAATTTTTATAGAACTAATTTTTTAATAAATTTCTAGCGATCGCTCTATGTTATTTATTTAAATGCTATTAACTGCATCTGATGTCTATACAGAATCGTCACCAGCACCGAATGTAGGAGAGTATCAGTTTACAGATGTACTACCTAAGCTAAAGATTATTGACTTGTTGAAACTTTACTTACCATTAGAAATAGATCCACATTTAATATTGGAAATACCTAAAGAAATTGTAACGGAATGGCAGTGGTTAATTAATGATTTTGATGAAAAATCTTGAAATGTATACAATTTGATATAGGACTCCTATTTGATTTTTGAAATATATGTAGTAGGGTGGGCATTGCCCACCGAAACTCTATTGGTGGGCATTGCCCACCCTACGGTACTGAGATTTTTTCAGAAATCAGATAGGATTACTATATTAGTTGAGTAAATATTACTGAGACGAGTGTGTTTGTGATTTCTAAAAGTAATTTTGAAAAACTTTTACAAACTTGTCCAAAATTGGCAGAAACATTTGCTCAAGAACTATCTAAAGAAGAAGAATATTCTGACTTGCGTCAACAATTACAAGATTTAGGAATTTTGAGTATGGTCGAGCAGCATCATAACTTTATTGCTTGGGTACAAACGAGAATAAAACAGCTTTTCAATGCTTCATAAGTTTGTACCTCTCCACAAAGAAGTTTTCAAGCAGCCCGATCGAGAAACGGATAATCCGTATAACCCACTTCAGGTTGATAACTACCTTGACCGTAAAATGTTTTCGGATTAGGTGAATTCAATGGAGCACCTAACTCAAAACGTTTGGGTAAGTCTGGGTTTGCTAAAAATGGTTTGCCAAAAGAGACAAGATCTGCATTACCTGCTGCTAAAATCGCGTTTCCCGATTCTTTGGTAAAACCACCATTAGCAATTAAAGTACCTTTATAAATGGGGCGGAACATTGGAACAACAGGATGTAAGACATCACGGGTTGCCAAATCTTTTGCTTCAGGCTCCATAAGATGGATGTACGCCAAATCAAAACGGTTAAGTGCATCAATAGTGTAACTAAATGTGGCTTTGGGATCGGAGTCCACCATGCTGTAATAGGTGTTGCTCGGTGAGAGCTTAATACCAACTCGGTTTCCTCCCCAAACACTCGAAACAGCCTCAACAACTTCTAGGAGAAATTTGGCACGATTCTCGATTGAGCCGCCATACTCATCAGTACGATGGTTAGAACCATCTTGGAGAAACTGGTCGATGAGATAGCCAAAAGCGCCATGTAACTCTACACCATCAAATTCAGCAGCACGAGCATTCTCTGTAGCTTTACGAAAATCTTGAATAATTTCTTGAATTTCGTGGATTTCTAAAGCATGGGGTGCAACCATTAATTGTTTTCCATTGGGAGTATAGAGTTCACCTTCAGCTGGTATTGCACTTGGAGCAACAGGTAACTCTCCATTAACTTGCAATGCAGGATGGGAAATACGCCCGCAATGCCAAAGTTGTAAGAATATCCGTCCTCCCTGTTCGTGTACGGCATTTGTTACCAATCGCCATCCTTCTATTTGCTCTAGAGAATAAATACCTGGACAGTTCATATATCCTTGGCTCTGGGGCGAAATCATGGTGCATTCTGTCACGATTAATCCTGCAGATGCTCGTTGACTGTAGTATGTGGCGTTTGCTGCAATCGGGACTCCTTCATTTCCAGCACGTAAGCGAGTCATAGGTGCCATAACAATTCGATTGAGTAGTGTTAAGGCTCCTAGTTGAATGGATGAAAAGAGATTGGGATTGGAACTCACGAAAAAGTCTCCTTTTGCTTTTTAGTAACGACTTCGCGAGCATCTTACACAAATACTTTACATTATTCTTTCCCGTTCTTGTGAAAAAGAATACGATTTTATTATTTTCTTAAAATTGCGAATACAACAAGTAGGTTGGGTTGAGGAACGAAACCCAACATTTAATTGAACCAACTGGTGGCGGGCGGGACGCCCGCACCACAAGAGAAAATTGTAGATTTTTTTATTTGGAAGTCCCTTAACAAGTCCTTAAAAACCGTTTAATAAAGCAATTGTAAGGTGAAGTGATGAATCTGTAGTTGCTAACTCTGAAACTTCATCTTGAGAGGATCTACCATTGCTGAATACTTTTTACTTCAAACATATTTTAAGAGAACAATTTGTCTCTGGTTTTATCACCATTACACCAATTGACGGTGACTGGAGTGCGAGCGATGGGGTTCGTGTCCGATTGAGCGATCGCTTAAACGTGCAGAATTTACTACCCTAGCGGGGTTTATGAACAATGCGATCGCCAAGCTTGGGTGAATTAGTTCAATGGCTTCGTCTTGTATTCTATAACACATATATATGTAACAATTGCTTCTATCGAAAGAGAGAAGTGCATCTTAACTGAAAGCAGTTAGATCTTAAAGGGTGTTAAGCTGGTCTCGGAGGGGTTCTTCACGCTTTTTACTACAGCCCCCAATGCCTTTGTGGAGAAATCCTTTCGGGATTTTTTGTGATTTGATGAGCTACTCTCTTGAACTTTGCTATCTTCATGTCTTTGCAGTTAACCTCATCTTAGAGGATGTTTGTAAAGTCTACCATTGTATCAAGAGCCCCCCTAGCCCCCCTTCAAAAGGGGGGAAAATATTCTAAAAGTCCCCCTTCAAAAGGGAGGAAAATGTTCTAAAAGTCCCCCTTTTTAAGGGAGATTTAGGGGAATCGGGAATATTAGATACCTCAGTTATCACTTTTAAAACATCCTCTTACATTTTTTTCTTTGAAAGACCCTAATTTAATAGGAGGAGAAAAATTTGAAGTTTTTGTAAATCACGAAACAATTTTAAATTTTATATACAGTGTTATCTTTTATTAGAGATTATTTGTTTTAAATATAACACCCTTTTTAAAGGAAATCACATAGTTAGCTTGAGTTTTTTCTTCTTTCAATAGTGTATCAATGGCAATATTTAAGCTTGATACTCTGTTAATCTACTAAATACTATCCACTGACTTTGAACATTGTTATCTGTTTTGTTAAATATTTTTTACATAAGCAGAGGATAGGACTGTACTCTAATAACATCTGCCAAAAGCAATTACTGAAATTACTCTTTATTGAATAAGCATAGAGTCATGAATATTGTTTAACGGGATCGGCTGGGTTAATTGGCTCCGAATCAGTCAGATTTTTTTGCGATCGCGGTTTTATAGTTGTTTACATCGTAACATATATCATTAGAGGACCGTGGTTGCCGATGTTAAACTGGATTGAATCAGATTTAAAAAAAGTTAGCAGTTACTCTCCAGATGTTATATCTCCCTATGGCTTACTCTTCTTTTTGATGATTTGTTTAATATCATTGGTTACCTTATATTCTTTTTAATTATTTATAAAAATAAAAAGTTAGATAGCGCTGTTTCTCCAATTTTTAGCGATAGATGATCCTTATTTAAAAAGCTACAGTATACCAAAGTCTAAAATATAGCAGTTTTCGCTTGAATAAAGTACAAGTTTATCTGCGTGCATCCGCGTTCATCTGCGGTTCCATAACTTTATTTATGTATTGTACCCAACCGAAAACCGCTATAACTAACAGAGCGAAATTCTGGTTTCAGTTTTACCCCACCCTAGCCCTCCCCGATGTATTGGGGAGGGAACTTGCTTTCTTGTTTCCCCCCTTTACAAGCGGGAACTTGCTTTCTTGTTTCCCCCCTTTACAAGCGGGAACTTGCTTTCTTGTTTCCCCCCTTTACAAGCGGGAACTTGCTTTCTTGTTTCTCCCCTTTACAAGCGGGAACTTGCTTTCTTGTTTCTCCCCTTTACAAGGAGGGACTAAGGGGGGTAAATCTACTTGTGTGTACACTACCGCAAAAAGGTTTTAGCTTTAACTCACGAGTAATGCTATGGGGAAATATTTTAGCGTTTCGCCAATCGACACTGTATCACTGGCTTGAACTGTTTGACCTGTAATAGCATCTTTCCATGCTGATGGCATTCCTGAAGGTAATTTTAGAGAAGTATCTTGCCAAACTTGTTGTCCGAGTGGGTACTCTCCCGGTTGAATTAAGCTAGTGAAGAAGCGAGGAGCAATGGCGATAATTGTTTTATTACCATGACTTCTTGCAAAAGCAACTATATGCTCCTTGAACTGACCACTTGCTTCTAGAGGAGAATAATTTCCTTCATTGAAAACTTTTATATTCTCTGTTCTTGCTTTTAAAGCTTGAACGATCGCGAACAGCTTGATTCTAGCGTCTTCTTTTGTTGATAGTAGTTGTTCTATCAATTTCAGAATATCTGTCTTAGTTTGTTCTTGAATGGTTTTGAGATAAGATTGTCGAGTTTCAAAGTCAACTGGACGACGGTTATCGGGATCGACAAGGCTGAAGTCCCAGAGTTCAGTTCCTTGATAGAAGTCTGGAATTCCAGGAGAGGCGATTTTCAACAAGACTTGAGAGAGTGAGTTGAAAATGCCATAGAAAGCCACTCTCTGTTGAAAAGGAATAAATTCTTTTAAGAAAAGATTATTATCCGATTTTTCTAAAACAGACTTGACAAAATCGACAAATGCATCTTCATAAGTGCTATTTTGTCGCAACCATGCCGTATAAACTTTTGCTTCTCTAATGGCTTTGAGTACATAATCCTTTACACGCTCAACAAAGTCTCCATATTCATGGTCTAAAAATGGGAAAGCCCCTACGAGTGTTTGGTAGAAAAGGTATTCATCGTTCCTATCTGGCATAGCAAAACGCTTGATAGTTTTTTTATGCGAACGATTGATGTCGCTCCAAGTATAGACTTGCTTTTGCCATTCCTCCGGAATTTCTGAGAGAACATTGAGTCTTGCTCTAACGTCTTCGCCCCTTTTAGTATCGTGGGTTGAGGTAGTACTCATTGCAAGAGGCCAACGAGTTTGTCGGTGCTGATTAAATTCATTAAATTCTGAAAGAGTAATGCCAAATTTACCAGGTTCACCACCAACTTCATTGAGGGATAAGAAGCGATTGTAGACGTATAGAGCCGTATCCTCAACACCTTTTGCCATCAATGGCCCTGTATATTGTTGCACTCTCATAACAAAGTACAGCCATTGGTCTTTCTCTACTTGGGTGAGAAAATCATCGTATTCTAACAACAGTAATTTCTGAATAAAGTTTAATTCATTGTGCAAGAATGGTGTATGTGGTTTGGCAGCTTCAACCACTTCTTGGATATAGGAGCGATCGATGTCAGAAATTCCTTCTTGATTAGTATAAGTTCGATAAACAGGAAAGCGAGATAAAACTTCTGCAAGTGCTCGTTTTAAACCGTTGATTGTAAAGTCACTACCATAGCGATAGTTGCCAGCGATCGTTTTTAAGAGAAAAGCCAGGTTATCAATATCACCAGCTAAATTTCTATCTATGATTAAGTGCTTTTTATTTGGGATAATTTGCTCGTAATCAGTTTTAATGCCTGTAAAGTTAGAGTAAATTTGAGTAAATTTCTCTTCGTTTTCACTCTGACAAAAAATGCCATTGATATAATTTAAGTAATCATAGCCAGAAGTACCTTGAACTGACCAGTTGCTTGGTAAATCTTCTCCTTGTTGTAAGATTTTTTCAACGGTAATGTATGTATCACCTGTCTTTTCTCTCAACCGATCTAAATATTGCTTTGGATCGTACAACCCATCAATGTGGTCTATTCGCAAACCAGTAAACTTACCTTCATCAACCAGCTTGCCAATTAGAGCGTGAGTATTTTTAAAGACTTTGAAATCTTCAACTTTCATTGAGATCAGTTCATTAACCGTAAAAAATCTTCTGTAATTCATCTCTTCAGCGCCTACTTTCCAGTAAGTGAGGCGGAAGAACTGTTCGGATAATAAACTTTCTAAAAGATTAAAACTTTCTGGCTTTCCTGGTTCGCCATTAAAAAGTTGAAGATTTTCGTCAATAAATGTTTTAACTTCTTGATTATCTGTGTAAAGTTCCCAAAGAAGCCCTTTCACAAAAGCTGCTTGGTCTCGTCTTTGCTGTGCTGTCACCTCTGAAGGAATGTTTTTTACTATATAGAGGATCCCAAGTAATCTCACAAAAATTGGATGATTTCTTCCTAAATTTTTGCTTAGTTTGCCTATATTTTGATTCAAAAATCTGGCATAAGATTCAAGTTTCAGAGGTAATTTTAAACCATAATAGTTAACATTTAATCCAGTCTCCTCATATTTCAACTGAATTTCGCCATTTTCTAAACTAGTTGCAAAAAAATTACCTAGTAATGGAGCTAAGATAGGTTCGTTGCTACTTGCAAAAGGAGAATTCCAAGAAATATCAAAGTAATCAACATAGGTTGAATCAGGACCGTTTTCCAGAATATTCATCAAATACTGGTTTTGGGTGTCATAAGCCATGTGGTTGGGGACAATATCTTGTAACCAACCTATGTTATATTGTTGTAATTCTTTAACTAGAGCTTCAAAAGCTTCTTCTGTGCCTAATTCTGGATTTATTTGAGTGGGATCGACAACATCGTATCCGTGAGTACTTCCCGCTCTTGCTTTGAAAATGGGAGAAGCATAAAGATCGGAAATTCCCAAATCGGCTATGTATTTGGTAATTGCTTTTGCTGAGTCAAAACCAAAGGCAGAATTAAATTGAATTCGATAAGTGACTGTTGGAATTCTCATGTTTAGTGGTTAGTGGTTGGTGTCTTTCTCATTCCCAGGCTTAGCCTGGGAATGTGTATGATGAGGCTCTGCCTCATATTATGGTTATTCTATTAAGCTATGAAAAGAGGCAGAGCCTCTTATAATGTATTCCCAGGCTCAGCCTGGGAACAAGGGTAACAAGAGAGGTGTAAAAGTTAGGAGAGTTGATAAACTGCAAAACTTTGAGGACGTAAAATTAATTCTTTGCCGTTACTTAGTTCTTCTGGTAGTTGAGAGCCAGAACCTTGCCATTTTTCATCGGCAGAATCTACAATCTTTTTCCAACCATCTCCTAGCATGGCAGAACCAAGATGAATATCACTTTGATTAAAGTTCATCAAGCAAAGGATTTGATTGTTTTGGCTCCATCTCCGCCACCAAATGACTTTCTTATCTTCTAGAAAGTCTACTTCCATATTTTGACGTTCTCGCTCTACTAAAGCAGGAATTGTATTTCGCAATTGAATGAGGTATTGATACAATGACCACAAAGCTTGATGTTTTCCCTCTTTGCGTTTTTCCCAATTCAACTTGCACTTTAGAAATGTTTCGGATGCTTCTGGATCGGGTGGTTCACCTTCAGCATGAAAGGCGGCAAATTCTTGTTTTCGTCCTTGTCGAACGGCTTTAATTAAATCTGGATCGGAGTGGCTAACAAAGTAGAGAAAGGGAGCTTCTTCTCCATACTCTTCACCCATAAATAACATGGGTATGTTTGGAGAGAGTATGAGAGCACCTGCTGCTAATTTTAAAGCTTCAAATGAGACAAGATGGGAAAGCCTCTCGCCTAGCATTCTGTTTCCAACTTGGTCGTGATTTTGAGTGCAAACGACAAATTGATTGGGAGAGCGATCGCGTACCGAGTTACCATGAAAGCGTCTCCGATGGGGCGAGTACTTCCAGTCATACACAAAGGTATCTCGATAAGCTTTTGCCAAGTGTTCGCACTTACCAAAGTCTTCGTAATATCCTGTTTGTTCTCCTGTCAGCAAAGCGTGTAAGGCGTGGTGGAAGTCATCACTCCATTGAGCATCCAAGCCATATCCGCCGTTTTCTACAGGACGAACGACTCTAGGATCGTTTAAATCGCTTTCTGCAATCAAATAAAGTTTTCGGTTCTGTTGTTTTGAAAGAGCAGTAACATTTTCTGCCAGTTCTTCTAAAAAGTGTTTAGCCCCTAAATCGTAGATAGCATGAATGGCGTCTAAGCGGAGTATATCAATGTGATAATCCCGCAGCCAGTACAGAGCATTTTGGATAAAGTAGCTACGCACATCAGGGCTGTGAGCATCATCAAAATTCATGGCATCGCCCCATGGGGTGCGGTAAGCGTGTGTAAAGTAGGAACCGAAGTGGCTCATGTAATTCCCTTCCGGACCAAAGTGGTTGTAAACCACATCTAGCACCACTGCTACTCCCTGTTGATGGCAAGCGTCTACTAACCGCTTCAACGCTTCCGGTCTCCCATAAGAGTTTTGTACCGCAAATGGATAAACGCCATCATAGCCCCAGTTTCGATACGCACTACCGTTATCTGTCGGTTTGTCACCAGGGAATTGTGCAATGGGCATGATTTCAATTGCGTTAACCCCTAACTCTTTTAAATCTTTAAGTCGGGGAATAATTGCCTCAAAGGTTCCTTCTTGGGTAAAGGTTCCAACGTGCAACTCGTAAATAATCAAATTTTCTAAAGAAATGCCCGACCAGTTGCTGTCATTCCAGTCAAAATTATGGTCAATAACCTCTGAAGCAGTGTGTACGCCCAAAGGTTGGTAATTTGATGCAGGATCGGGTCTGCTTTCACCGTTATTTAATTGATAGAAGTATTGCGTGCCTGGGTCAATATCTGTAGCAGTCAACTGCCAGTAGCCTCCTTCCTTTTGCTGCATCGGAAGTATGCGTTCTTGAGGCGAGACAATTTTTACTACCACCGTTTCTGCATTCGATGCCCAAACGCTAAATTCACAATGACCGTTACCTAAGTACTGTGCGCCAATTTTCATAACCCCACTCCTAACCTAAGCGTTTTAATACAACCATTGACCGCGCTACAACAGGAACAGCTTGATTGCCTGTATAACGTCTTTCCTCTTGAAGGAATCGAGGTTCTTTGGTATCAATCACAACTATCCATTCTCTATGTTGCATTGCGTTTGGTAGCGAGAATTCAATGGTTTCATAGTGAGCGTTAAAGAATAGGAGAAAACTATCATCGCTGATACGTTCGCCTTTAGGGCCAACACTCGGCAATTGGTTTCCATCTAAGTACACGCCAATTGACTTAGCATAACCAATATCCCATTGTTCTTGAGTCATTTCACTGCCATCAGGGTTGAACCATTCGATATCACTGATACCCTTTCCATAAATAGGTCTGCCCTGAAACCACTTACGGCGTCGAAAAACGGGATGTTGTTTGCGGAAGTAGACGAGTTCGCGGGCAAAATTTACTAAGTCCTCATTTCCTTGAGGTAACTCCCAGTCGAACCAGGAAATTTCATTGTCTTGGCAATAAGCATTGTTATTGCCTTTTTGAGTCCGTCCCATTTCATCTCCCCCTAGTAACATTGGAATCCCTTGGGATAACATCAATGTTGCTAAGAAGTTTCGCCTCATGCGTTCTCTCAATTGCAAGACTTCTACATCGTCTGTTTCACCTTCATATCCGCAGTTCCAAGAACCGTTGTGGCTTTCCCCATCATTGTTCCCTTCCCCATTCTCCTCGTTATGTTTGTCGTTGTAGCTAACAAGATCGTTTAGGGTAAAACCATCATGTGCTGTAATGAAGTTAACACTTGCATTAGGCCGTCGCCCGTTGAGTGCATATAGGTCGGGGCTACCCGTGAAACAGTACGCAAATTTCCCTAAACTTTCATCAATTCCGCGCCAGAAGTCTCGTGCCGTGTCGCGATATCTACCATTCCACTCAGACCACAGAACTGGGAATTGACCGACTTGATAACCACCAGTTCCCAAATCCCAAGGTTCAGCTATCAGCTTCACACCAGCAAGTACGGGGTCTTGATGAATGATATCAAAGAAAGCTGCCAGACTGTTGACTTCATACAACTCTCGTGCTAGAGCTGAAGCCAAGTCAAAGCGGAAACCATCTACGTGCATTTCCAAAACCCAATACCGCAAGCTATCCATAATGAGTTTTAGAACTTGTGGTTGCCGCACGTATAAAGAATTTCCGCACCCCGTGTAGTCCATGTAATAGCGCGGGTCGTTCTCTACCAGTCGATAATAAATGGCGTTGTCAATACCTCGGAGCGTTAGTGTTGGACCTAAGTGATTGCCTTCTCCTGTATGATTGTAAACAACATCTAGAATAACTTCTATTCCAGCACGATGAAGGGCTTTAACCATCTCCTTAAATTCTGTGACTTGTTCTCCCAAAGTTCCACTAGAACTGTATCCAGCATAAGGAGCAAAATAGTTAACAGAGTCGTAACCCCAATAATTCTTTAACCCTTTATCTATCAAATGTCCGGGATGCGAGAGAAAATGATGCACGGGCATGAGTTCTACTGCTGTAATCCCAAGTCGGAGAAGATGTTCGATCGCTGCAGTCTGACCCAGACCTGCATAAGTACCTCGCATTTCTTCTGGTATATCTGGATGCTTTTTGGTAAATCCCTTGACATGAGTTTCATAAATTACAGTTTCGTGCCAAGGGGTTCGTAAAAGTTGGTCGCCTTCCCAATCAAAAGACTGGTCTATAACTACAGATTTCGGCATTAGAGAAGCGCTATCCGAATCTGAGAAAGAAAGGTCTTGTTCTGGAGAGTCCCAAGAGTAACCAAATAGTTCTGGACCGTTCCCAACGTCACTATCTATAGCTTTTGCATAAGGATCGATCAGCAGTTTATTAGGATTAAAGCGATGCCCTTCGTGCGGTGCGTAAGGACCATGCACTCTATACCCATATCTTTGTCCGGGTCCCACCCCAGGTAAGTAACCATGCCAAACGAAGTTACTAACTTCAGTTAAAGCTAGGCGGGTCTCTCGATCGTCTTTATCATAGAGGCAAAGTTCAACACCTGTTGCATTTTCTGAAAATAGGGCGAAGTTTGTGCCTTTTCCATCCCAAGTCGATCCTAGGGGATAAACGTTTCCGGGCCAAAGTGCTAAGTACATAGATAAATCGCAGATATAAACTTATGTTTATGAAGATGGTGCAGAGTAACTTCTGTTAATTATTTGCTACAAATGGTTCTTTGTGAGCCTATCCATAGGAGGATGTTTATATCTAAGTAGATAGAACTAGCTTAACTGGGCTCTGGTACTTTCATAGCAGACTCATTTATCTTAAGGAGTAAAAAGCCAACTCTTTTCTAATTCCTAATAACTAACTCTGCTAATTACAAATAAGTATTCTCCTATACTTTATTTGTTCTCGAGACAGGTTAAGGATGAAAGTAAAATGCCGTTCCTAATACAGCGTAGGCGATGAGTAACAAAACTCCCTCTAGCCAGTTGGTACGTCCATCATTACTAATGGAATTGGTAATAACTACAGCCATCGCAACTGCTACAAGTTCAAAAGGATTAAAGCTGAGATTCATGGGTTGACCCAGTACCCAACCCACTAGCACTAGTACGGGAGCTACAAACAAAGCTATCTGTAGACTTGACCCTATTGCTACAGCAACAGCTAATTCCATTTTGTTTTTAATAGCAAAGGAGATACAGGTAATATATTCTACAAAGCCACCAAACAAGGGAATAAGAATGACACCTGTAAAGAGACTGGTCAATCCTAGAGTGGAAATAGCTTTTTCTAGACTTTCAACCAAAATATCAGAAACAAAAACAAGAACTACAGTGCAAGTTAGAAGTATTACTATTTGTAATCCTATATTGACTTTGTGTTCGCTTGATGATTCTAAAGGTTCTTCATTTTCTTCATCTACAAGATACAGATACTTGTGAGTTTTCATTGAAAACAAGAGCATCAAGCAGTAAAATGTCAGTAGTAATAAGGAGGCTGCATAGGAAAAATTATTTAGAGTAGAAGGTGGCAAACCATCTGACGTAAATTGAATGGCAGCAGGTGTAAGCACAACAATGACTGCTAGTGTTAGAGAAGAAGAGTTAATACGAGCAACAGCAGGTTGAAATGTTTGTTCGTTAAAGCGTAAGCCACCAAACAGGATCGCTAGTCCCAGTGCTAGGAGCAAGTTGGCAATTATTGCCCCAGTTAAGCTAGCTTTGACTACATCAACTAAGCCAGAGCGAAGAGCAACTATTGAGATAATCATCTCAGTCGCATTGCCAAAGGTCGCATTGAGTAAACCTCCTAACGCCGGACCGATTACAGATGCGATCGCTTCTGTAGAGTTCGCTATTAATGCTGCTAAAGGAATAATTGCTAAACCAGAAGTCGCAAAAATAATTAAGGGGTTTAAGTGTAGCTCTTGTGCTGCTATTGAAATTGGCACAAAAACTAGCATTGATAGCAGAATTAGATTTTTCTGTTTCATATTCAGTGCTTAGCGATCGGCAGGCAACTATAAAATCTTACTGCCAATCGATTAGATAAAAAAAGCTTGCAGTTATGCAAAGCTTCCTTTTCCCTATAAAATCATTACGACACACTAGCGGTGGTACGATTAAGTTGTTGAACGATCCAATCCCGTACTACGAGGTATACTTCATCAGCAACTTCATCAAGACCATGCCCCGCATTTGGGTACAAAACAATACGTTTTGGTTCGCGTGCAACTTGATAGACGTATTGCGAACACGAAGATGGCAAGACTGGATCGGATGTACCGTGTAACAGTAAAAGGGAACATCTCGTTGCTAGTTCGCTGGCTGGATCTGTACCGTATGATTGGGTGGCGAGCGCGACAACAGTGCGAACATCTGCTGATTGAGCAGCTGCTTGGATAACCACTGCACCTCCAAAAGAGTGACCGATTAAAGCAAATTCTTCAATACCTTTGTCTTGTAAATAGGTTAGACCTGCTAAAACATCTAAAGTAGATTCTACTAAATCTGTTGAATTGCGGTATTGTACTCGTAGAGAAGCTATTCCGTCTTTCCGTAGAACTTCTCCTAATAATGGATACAGCCCTCGAGCAGGTGTATCCCAATCACCACCTACACCTCCTACCAAAATCGCTGCTTTCTTCGCGTTCTCTACTAAATAGTAGCGGCAATGAATAGAACCCCTGCTTGTTATTAGTCTTACAGGGTGGTATTCCTCCTCTTGGGGTCTTTCTTCAGCCTTTTCAACAATCATCTCAAATGATTCATCGTAGATAGGTTGCACGAAACCTTCCTCCTAATTTCTGAAGTTGCGATCGTATTAAACTGAAAGTAAGCTGACACAAATATCAATTAGCAGTTTGAAGTTGCACTATTTTCTACTAGAGCAACTCTGGTGTATGAGTTCTAAATTTTTTCCATATGTTTTAAACTTGTATCCAGTTTCCATCCAGCATTAAGAAGTAGCCTCTATCTATGGGTCTATAGAGATAGACAACTACATGGAATGCCAAAAACTCACTAATTTGTTCGCTCTCCTGCCTTGGTCAGTCAGTAATGTACTAAAATTGAGTACACTTTTTTCTATACCCTCTAGATAGTTCAGTTATACTGAGGGGGTGCTAAAAACAAGATTGTACAAGCACGCCGTACCAGGATCATCGCATATAAATGTAAAGCGATTTCTGAAAAATATTTACCTTTGTAGAGGCGCGGGGGCATTGCGTCCTCCGAGCGCAGACAGATTCCTATAAAAGAACTAAGCTTTGGAATTTTTGATGGGTAAGGGTTTGAGCGAGTTTATCTGGGATTTGGAAAAAAAGTTTGAGAAAAAGGTTGACAAACCCAAAGCGGGTTGTTAATCTAGATAAAGTGAGAAGCGAGCGAGAACAACGCTTCCACAACCGAACCAAGATAAAGCAATAGTTTGAAAGCCAAGCAATTCAAATCCTCGTCAAGAAATTAAGTGGCGGGTGCCAACCCAAAACAAAAATATAGATAAAGTAGCCAAGAAGTAAAGACATACGATGTAAGTTTTTACAAGACTTTTCAAAACGGAGAGTTTGATCCTGGCT